>NZ_JANOJV010000090.1:0-3097 GCF_031418915.1 Chamaesiphon sp. VAR_48_metabat_135_sub
TTTTTATAATCCTCTCTCTGGTTTTAATAACTATTTTTTAAATTTGACCTATTAATTTTTACCAAATTAAAAAAATTTCGTTGTTTTTTGATGTGGGGGGGTGTGGGGGTGTGGGGGTTTGGGGGTGTGAGGGTATTTATTACTTTCCTTACTCTCCAACTTCCTTACTCCTCCAACTCCCTTGCTTCCAAAAACTAAATTACTTATTGGGTTGAGGAGTCATCCGCAGATAAGGCTTGAGTTCGGTAATTCCTTTAGGGAATTTGACTTTGGCTTCTTCGGTAGAGATCGTTGGTACTACCACGCAGTCACCACCATCAACCCAATTTGCTGGAGTTGCGACGCTGTAGTTGTCGGTGAGTTGAAGAGAGTCAATCACCCGCAAAATCTCATCAAAATTACGTCCGGTACTAGGGGGGTAAGTAATCGTCAGACGCAGCTTTTTGTTGGGATCGATAATGAATACAGATCGGACAGTCACCATTGCATTAGCATTGGGGTGGATCATGTCGTACAGATCGGATACTTTCTTATCTGGATCGGCGATAATCGGATAATTGAGTGCAGAACCTTGAGTTTCAAGAATATCGCCAACCCAGCCATTGTGAGAGTCTACATCATCAACACTCAGCGCGATCGGTTTAACGTTGCGCTTGTCAAATTCTGGCTTTAATTTAGCAACTTCGCCAAGCTCGGTAGTACAAACTGGGGTGAAATCTTTAGGATGTGAGAATAATACCACCCAACTAGTTCCAGCCCACTCAAAGAAATCGATCTCGCCGTGAGTGGTAGCCTGTGTAAAGTTGGGTACGATGTCCCCTAATCTTAACTGCATAATCTATCTTAATAAAATAGGTGAAACTGGACTGGAGCAACGTTTGATTGTGCCACAAACTTGCCCCAATCTCTTATTACTATACATATTTATTTAGAATTGAGTCGAGTGGGGGTGTGGGATGTGGGGGTATGGCGTGTTGGGGTGTTGGGGTGTTGAGGTGTTTCATACTCCGTCACTCCCTTACTCCCCTACTCCCTTACTCCCTTACTCCCCCACCATCCACCATTCACCAATTCATACCCGAACGATTTCCTCGCCATAGCGATAGATGGTTTCACCATCAGCATTGATGCGAACGCGCTCGATTTTAGCTCCTAGGTTGCGCATTTTTGCTTCAAGGTTATCATAACCCCGATCGAGATGATGCAGACCTTGAATCGTCGTTTTGCCATGAGCAGCTAAACCAGCTAGGACTAAAGCCGCTGAAGCGCGAAGATCTGTGGCTGTGACAGTTGCACCAGAAAGTGCTGTTACCCCTTCAACGATCGCGTGATTGCCTTTAACCTTAATATTGGCACCCATCCGCTTGAGTTCGGCGACATGTTGGAGCCGATTTTCAAACACGGTTTCGCTAATCACACTAGTACCGTCGCTCACAGCTAGCATCGCCATAAATTGGGCTTGCATATCTGTGGGAAAAGCTGGATAGGGAAGTGTTTCAATATCCGTTCCTTTGAGCGTACCAGTCGGAATTACCCGCATTCGATCGGGTGTATCCATGACTACTTTGGCACCAATCTGCTCTAACTTGGCAATCGCCGCAGTCAGATGATCGGGAATCACTGGAAACATACTAATTTCCGAATTGGTGATCGCTCCAGCTACCAGGAATGTAGCTACTTCAACTCGATCGGAAATAATACTATAATCAGTAGAATGTAGTTTTTCTACTCCCGCAATCGTAATTCGATCCGTACCAGCACCAGTAATTCTGGCACCCATTGAAATACAGAAATTTGCTAAATCGACAACTTCTGGTTCCTTCGCCGCATTCTCTAAAATTGTCTCACCATCGGCTAGCGTCGCCGCCATCATTAATGTTTCTGTCGCACCTACACTGGGATAGTCTAGATAGATTTTCGCTCCTTGCAAGCGTTTGCTAGAACCAGTTACATAAGCATTAACAATGCCATGCTCGATTTCCACATGAGCACCCATTGCTTGCAGCCCGCGCACGTGTAATTCTACTGGGCGAGCACCGATCGAGCAACCACCAGGTAATGGCACTTTCGCGACACCCAATCGTGCCAAAATCGGTCCGATTGCAAAAAAAGCTGCCCGCAACTTAGAAACTAGTTCAAAGGGTGGTGTATAACAATTGAAATCAGTTGTGTCAAAATCTAAAATTTCGCCATTGCGTTGAATCTTGACTCCTAAAGCTTCGATAATCTGGCACATTTTATCGACATCGACTAGCCCAGGAATATTTTGAAGCCGACATTCGCTCGAACACAATAATGCGCCAGCCATCACCACAAATGCGGAATTTTTGGCACCACTGATTTTTACTTCCCCTGACAAGGGGTTTTGACCCCAGATGTGAATGACAGACTGTTCTGTTGTTGGCATATTTTGGGCGGTAGTTATGCTACTGATGGTTTTTTCCTCCAGGTTCCAAGAGATTGTAGTCGGGATTATTTATTTTTGCTTAGATTCTACAGGAATTATGTAATAAATACGCTGGATATTCAGTAATTAACGAGAAGTTTTCCCATAATAGGTAAAATTTGTTACTAAACTTTCATTTCCTGACTAATATTAAGTATTCTCCACTGTCTACAAAAATATACTGTTGGCTACAGCTTTATCACTCTACTAGCAATTGGATTCTGTGGGGATTAATCGTATTATTCCCAGCTAGAAGATGGTAGTTACTGAATAACTTAAATAATATTGTTGACTTAGGTTAGGGGTTGCGCTAAATAGGTCTAGATCTAATTATCTCGATCTTGTCTACCTTTGTCCGAGCGATATTTTCGGCGAGAGAAACATGAAAGTTACATGTATAATCGATCGCGATCGGATCGCTCGTGTCATCAAAATCACAATTGTGGGCAAAATCTTTGGCCGGCCTTAATCCTAAGGATCGATCGCATCCTTGGGGTCGGGTTTGTGGTGAAATCTGATGCCCAAAAATATGTCATAGACAAAATGGAGAAAATCTTTGCCCTGTAGTAATCCTAATGACTGATGACATCCTTTTGATTCTAGTAACGGTTTGGTTGCTTTATAAGCCGCTTGATACTTGTACCAGGGGAT
>NZ_JANOJV010000091.1:0-36721 GCF_031418915.1 Chamaesiphon sp. VAR_48_metabat_135_sub
ACGCCGCTGTCTTGAAAAGGTGCTCTACTTGCGGCTCACCTTTGGACGGGTTCCCCGTCAAAAAAGGTGAGACAAGACGGGGAAACCCCAAGACCGCACTTTTCGCAAACCGTCGGGGAACAAAGGCGTGCGCGAATCGCTGCGCCTCTGCGGTTTAAAAAATTAGATCTATTTAAAAGCACGATCGAATCATGACCCATATTTAGATTGTTGCAAAGATATAACTTTCTGTTTAGCTGAGTTTAATCAAGTCCTATCTAGATCCCGAACATAGTTAATATTTCGGTGTTTAGTTGATGTTTAGATTTTGTTTAGAACGATCTAAGTCTGACCGATCGCGCAGCGTCTCCAGCAGAGAATCGATCGCATTGAAATATTCTCGTTAAACTACGATCGATCCCACCTTCATTGTGATGTCTCCTATCTATGCCAACTCAATCGAATTACTCAGCACAAATCCCCCCCCATCCAGAAAAATCACCTTGGTGGTGGGTAACTATTGGGTTATTCGCGCTAGTATTTGTACTAGAGATGCTCACACCACCTGACTATGTAATGGGCTATCTTTATATCACGCCGATTTTGTTTGCCAAACCCCGAATAAACCACAGCAACAAATTACTAATAACCGAGATCGCGGTCATATTAACACTCCTCAATATCTGGATTCCAGGCGATCGAGCAATATACCCAGCGATGGTAGCAAATCGGTTGATTACTGGATTTGCTCTAGTTGTAACTGGAATTTTGAGCGATCGCAATCGGCATATTCAACAAACTATCGCCCAACAACAAGCTAAACTTCAAATTCAATCAAAACTAGCAAGTCTACGTGAAGATTTTGCGGCGACATTAGCCCACGACTTGAAAACTCCAATATTGGGGGCGATCGAAACTCTCCAAGCATTCGATCGATCGCAATTTGGACATGTACAACCCCAACAAAAAAGCGTCCTGAATACCATCATTCGCAGCCACCAAAATAGCTTACAATTAGTAGAAACCCTGCTCGATGTCTATCGTAATGATCTCGAAGGATTGCAACTAAATTGCACCTCGATCGATCTGGCTAAATTAGCCGAATCTACCACCACAGCTCTAGCCGATCTTGCCGCTAGTCGCCGTGTTTATCTATCATTAAACTATGGAGACTCCGACTTTCGCACCTTCCTCTGGGTGAATGGCGATGCTTTCCAATTGCAGCGGGTTTTTACCAACCTGCTTACCAACGCCATCAATCATTCACCACGGGGGGCAAAAGTGGAAGTTATCTTAGGTACCCAAGGTTCGCAACAAGTAGTTAAAATTGTCGATACAGGTGCCGGAATTCAACCAGAAGAAATGCCACATTTATTCGACAGGTTTTATCAGGGTGAGAGCGATCGTCAAGCTAGCGGTTCGGGATTAGGATTGTATCTCGCTCGGCAAATTATCGAAGCACATAACGGTACTATTTGGGCGGAGAATCGATCGCCTCGAGGTGCGATTTTTGGCTTTCGGTTGTCGGCTATTAACCATATCCCAGAATCGTGAAATGCAATTAGATCGCCTAAAAATTCTGTTAGTTGAAGACGACGAACTATTTCGCCTCGGCTTGCAAGTGCGATTGCAACAGGAACCGGAAATTGAAATTTTAGTTGAAGCAAAAGATGGTGAAACCGCGATCGATCTGGCAAAACAACAACCATTCGATCTGGTACTGCTCGACATTGGTTTACCCGGCATGGGTGGATTAGAAACCTGTCGTCAACTCAAGCAAAATTATCCTCAATTACCGATTTTAGTCCTCACATCTCATAGTGAAAAGCCACTCATTGCCCGCTTAGTGACCGCTGGAGCGCAGGGTTACTGCTTAAAAGGAGTCGCAGCCGAAACCCTCTTTTTAGCCATGCGCTCGGTCATTGCTGGAGCCTCGTGGTGGGATGCCACCGCCACCGCCGAAATTCATACTCTGTTTCAAAATAACACCGCACCAGATCGATTGACGGCAATTAGTCTAACTCCACGGGAACAAGAAATTCTCGCTTTAATTGCGACATCTAAAGTCGATCGAGAAATAGCAGAGATTCTGTACATCACTCCAGGCACCGTGCGCGTTCACGTCCACACTATTTTACATAAATTGGGCGTGAGCGATCGCAAACAAGCGGTTTCGATCGCCATCGAGAACAATTTCTGGCGTTGCTGATTTACGGCACGTTGCTGAATTGATGTATGATTCACCATTCTCGCAACAAACAGTTATCCTTCCCCTCCCCGCTCCCCCCTCTCTTCTCTAGTTTTTCATACCTGAATTCAGCAACGCCATTTACGGCACGATCTCGAAAATTAAGGAATGTAATTTTTTCAGTAGAGAGCAAGAGGCGGGGGCGAATCGGGATTATGATGAGAAAAATTGTAAAGTTTCGTAAGAACAAGCAGCTATAACATATGCCTATTCCTTTATTAGAATACGCCCCATCGTCTCAAAACTCGCGGATTAGCGGTTATGAAGTCGGTAGCGACGAACAGCCCAGAGTTTTCTCGACAGATAACTTGCTCTCCTCGACTCAAGTCAGCGATTTGATCGAAGCTGCTTATCGTCAGATCTTCTTTCATGCTTTTGCAGCAGATCGCGAAAAGTTCTTGGAATCCCAATTGCGGAGCGGACAAATTACCGTGCGCGACTTCATTCGGGGTTTGTGCTTATCCAATACTTTTACCAATAGTTTCTACAATCTTAATAGTAACTATCGGTTCGTCGAACAATGCGTCCAGCGGGTGCTAGGACGACCTGTATACAACGAAGCTGAAAAAATTGCTTGGTCGATCGTCGTGGCGACTAAAGGTCGTGCTGGCTTCATTAACGACATTCTCAATAGTAACGAATATTTGGAAAACTTCGGCGATAGTATCGTCCCATTCCAACGTCGTCGGGTATTACCTTCTGGTGCGAGTGCATTACCTTTTAATATTCAATCTCCTCGCTATGATGAATATTATCGCGGGAAATTAGGCTTCCCCAAAATTTCTTGGAATGTTACACCACGGAGTTCTCAGCCTGTCGCTCAAAAACCCAAAGCAGGCGATCCTGCGGTGTTTGTGGATATGGTACAAAGTCTCGGTTATCTGGGCAATCCACCTCAATCGATTTCCGCTCTAAATCTAGATTATCAAAATCTAGTACCTCGTCGCTAGATTAGGGGTTAGGGATTAGGTGTTAGGCTTTAGGTGTTAAGTGTCAGGGGTTAGTGAAATTCAAATTTTACTCTGTTACCTAATTTTGGAAAATTAGCTGTTCCCAGCCTAAAACCTAAAGTCTCAAGCCTAATTTAACGATCTATTTAGATTCGGAGCTTGGATAGTGTGCGACGATCTAGATGTAGCAATTTTGACTTATCGGCCACTATTGTTCAGGTTCGGTAAACGGTTGGTAATCGTTCATCATCCCGCAGCGAGTTCTAGAGAAATAAGCAGAGGTTGTATCGTGAGTAATAAACGGATCTTAGTAGTTGATAACGAACCGTCGATCCAAGAAGTTGCTCAAATTTGTCTAGAAACTGTGGCTGGATGGGAAGTAACGATCGCGGGTTCTGGATTGGAAGGAATCGCCGCAGCGGAGCGGGAACAGCCAGATGCGATTTTGTTAGATGTGATGATGCCAGATCTAGATGGTTTGGCTACTTTTAGTAAGCTGCAAGCCAACCCTGCGACTCGATCGATTCCCGTGATTTTGCTCACAGCCAAAGTCCAAACAACCGATCGACAGAATTATACCGAATTGGGGATTCGATCGACGATCGCTAAACCATTTAGTCCCCTAGAATTAGCCCAACAAATCGCCACAACTTTGGGCTGGAAACTCTAAATAGTTAGCTGGTAGAAAGCATGAAAATTTTAGTAGTTGAAGACGATCTACTAGTTGCTGAGGCACTCAGAATTACGCTCTCCGATCGAACATATGCCGTTGAAGTTGCCCATGATGGCCGATCGGGATTGGACTTTATCGAAGCATTTGATTACGATCTTTTATTATTAGATGTAATCTTACCCAATCTCGATGGGATTAGTATCTGTCGTCATGTCCGATCGCGTGGTTATATGATGCCGATCTTACTATTGACGAGTAAAGATAGCAAACACGATCGAGCGATTGGTTTAGATGCTGGAGCGGATGATTATGTCATTAAGCCTTTCGATCCAGAAGAATTATCCGCACGAATTCGCGCCCTATTGCGACGGGGTAACGATCGAATGCAACCCGTTTTGACTTGGGAAGATCTGACGCTCGATCCGCGCAACTATGAAGTCACTTATCAGCACCAACTGCTAAATCTCACCCCCAAGGAATATTCCTTACTCGAACTATTCTTGCGTCACAATCGGCAATTGTTCAGTTGTGGAGCAATTTTAGAACACTTGTGGACGTATGAAGATGCACCGAGTGAAGAGGCGGTACGCACTCATATTAAGGGACTCAGGCACAAACTCAAAGCCGCAGGTGCGCCCACTAATCTCGTTGAAACTGTCTATGGGATTGGCTATCGACTCAAACCTAACGATCCGATTGTCTCTCGATCATCAATTGCCGCAGATCCTCAGATCGAGATCGTACCTGTAGAGCTACCGATCGAGTCTACCACCACCCGCAGTCAAACAGCTACAGCCACCAATTCCCTGCATTTTCTCACCGATATTTGGAATCGACATTACGCCCAAATACTCGATCGAGTCGCCAGTATCGATCTGGTAATTAACGCGCTGGAAGATCGATCTTTGACAACCGAAATCCGCCACCAGGCTTGGCAATCTGCTCATACTCTCGCTGGTACCCTCGGTACATTTGGATTGTCACTCGGTTCCCAAATCGCCAAACAAATCGAATCACTGCTAGATGCAAATTCAGAGCTGACTCCCGCCCAAATTCCCGAATTGAAAAGTGGCGTAAAGCTGTTACGACAAGAGATTGCGAGTAAAACCGCTCCAGTGGAAACAACAATCGTCACCCCGCCAAACAGTCCATCCCCACAGCTACTCGTCGTCACGAGCGAGCCAAATTTAGCCTCGTCTTTAAGATCCGCCAATCCAGGTAAGTTTGAAATTGTCAGTGCGACTGAGCTATCACTCGGCCAGTTAGCTCAAACACCACAGTTAATCATCCTCGATTTAGATTGCTTCCCACAGATCGCTGATGGGTTGGCTGTCTTATCCGAATTGGAGCGAGATTATCCACAGATTCCGACGATCGTTTTGAGTCAACCCAACCCACCAGCAAACATTAATGGTGAAGGGGCGATCAGGCTCCACCAACGCATCAAACTTGCCAATAGCGGTGCTAAACTCTCGCTCTCGAAACCCCTAGCTGCTGGACAGATTTTACTCGCTGTCGATCGAGTCTTACAACAAGCCCGCGCCAGTCAAGCCAGAGTGACAATCGTCGATGACGATCGATTGCTACTAGAAAGTGTCAGCGCATTATTATCGCTTCAGGGCATGACGGTGACGACATTATCCGATCCCAGCCGATTTTGGGAGACACTGGAGGCTTCCGCGCCAGATTTACTGATTCTCGATTTAGACATGCCCACCCACGATGGGATCGAACTCTGTCGCGCAGTTCGCACCGATCCCCAGTGGGCGAGTCTGCCGATTCTATTTCTCACCGCTCACTCTGCCTCGATTGCTAGCGATCGCGTTTTTGCCGCTGGTGCAGATGACTTTGTAACTAAGCCTGTCATTGATTCTACCCTTGTCACCCGCATTGTCAATCGGCTCGAACGAATCGGACTAGTACTGAGCGGCTGAAAGGCTGAAATGAGTTATGCCAAATTGCTGACGTTAATCACAGCATAATCTTCATCGCACTTTAACAATAGAGATACAACCAGTTATCAATTGTTATCTGTTATGAAAACTAGCTCCTTCGTTGCCCTAATTGGCTCCCTTGCGATGAATGGAGTTAACGCTTTTCATCAACCTGCTGTTGCCGAACAAGTTGCTACTATTGCCCAAAATATCACACTGACATCGACTGAATACATTGCTGCAGCAAAACAGAAGTACGGGAAAGGAGATTATGAAGGGAGTTTAGCTAACTACAATCGTGCCATTCAAATCGACCCCAACCATGCTATTATTTATTACAATCGTGGTTCGCTCAAGCATATCGATTTCCATGATACCCAAGGAGCATTGGCCGACTACAATCGCGCGATTCAACTCGCTCCTAAATTTGCGGATGTTTACTATAATCGTGGTTCCTTGAAAGCTGAAAAACTCCAAGATATTCAGGGAGCATTAGCTGACTACAATCGCGCGATCCAGCTTGCGCATAGACTGGCAAATGCTTACTTCAATCGCGGGCTAATAAAATACGATCTGTTGGACGATCGATCCGGTGGAATTACCGATCTGCAACAAGCAGCTAAACTATTTAAACAGCAAGGCAATCCGAACAACTATCAATCGACTATCGATCGATTAAAGAAATGGCAATAGACAAAAAATTTATGACTAGAACATAAGTATATACCGATCGCGCTGGTAAGTCGTTCGCGAAGCGTGGGCTTTGCCCAATCGTGGTGGTTCGGACATTCTCTACATCAAAAATATTGTCAATCCGAACTCAGCGATTTTACTGAGTTAAACAATTAGAATGAGTTATATTAGTCAAATATACATAGCTAGACTCTAGCGCAAAATGTGTGAATGTTGAGGATTTTTACGATCGATGAGGTTGTAACTGCTACGATAGCTGTGTATAAAAAGTTGCGCACCAGTTTGCACTGGTTTTCGTAGCATCCTTGCCCCGATCCATTCGGATGTCTTTTGCTGTAACCATGTTCACCAATCTGATCTCTAGAATCCACGATCGTTCGCAAGCTGAAGATATTCTTCAAGCAGGTGTGGAAAGTGTCAAACAAGCTCTGAGCTGCGATCGAGTAGTAGTATATAGTTTGCAGCCGCAGCATTTGGGGAAGATTGTCGCGGAGTCGGTAGCTCCAGGATTTCCACGCACGATGGAGACAACGATCGACGATCCCTGTTTCAATGCGCGATATATTGATAGTTATCGTCAGGGGCGGATTAGTGCGATCGATGATGTCCAATTAGCCAGGATTACACCTTGTCATCTGGAGAATCTCGAAAGGCTTGCCGTTAAAGCTAATTTAGTCGTCCCGTTACGCTTGCCAGATGATGAGCTATATGGGTTGTTAATTTTGCACCAGTGCTCGGCACCTCGCGTCTGGAAACAAGAGGAAATTACGCTCTCAGCCCAGATGTCCGCCCAAATCGGCTGGGGTTTAGCTAATGCCGTGCGGTGGTTGGAATGTCAAACTATCCAATCGTCTGTCGATCGACAACAGCATTATAATGAGCTACTGGCTACTGCTACTCAAAAAATTCACCAGGGGAGTACTCGCGCCGAAGTTTTACAACTTGCCACCGCTCAAGCCCAATCTAGTCTAACAACCGATCGAGCGATTGTCTACGCGATCGCCCAACCCAATCTTGGGAAAATCATCGCTGAATCGACATTACCTGCATTGTCCCCGATTGTCGGGATGACGATCGAAGATACCCGATTTGAGTCTCGCTATATCGAGCAATATCAGCAGGGACGAGTTCAATCGATCGATAATATCCATGAATCAGGGATAAATTCCTCCTCTATAGATAGTTTAGTAAATATTGCCGTCAAAGCTAATCTTACCGTCCCAATTATTGGTAGTCAGGATGAGTTATTTGGGCTGTTAGCTGTGCATCAGTGTTTTAACTATCGAACTTGGCAAGCGATGGAAATAGAACTGCTCAGACAGATTGGCATCCAAACTGGTTTAGCACTCACTAAAGCACAGTTTCAGGAAGAAGTAGCGGCGATGAAATCTTCGCTCAAACGAGCTAGCATGGTGAAAGAATCAATTGTTACTGCCGATACCCAAATGCATCAGGTCAAAGGTGCTCTTTCTAACTCCGTCCAAACCTTAGAGGAAGCCAAACATCTCCTGCGATTACTCAGTCATGAGGTTAATGCACTCACAGATAAGTTGTCTAGCGAAGATATTAACTTAGTCAGAATCATCGCCAAAAAATTGCAAGGAAATGCTGAAACCGCCTCAACCGAAACCAGTCTACTTCAGTTCGAGATCGCCGAACTCGAAACAGTCATCAATTCAGCAATTAAAGTATATAAATCCAGAAGATCTAATTAAGAATTAAGTAGGGTGCGTTAGCGATAGCGTAACGCACCAAAATCCCGAATCCCGAATCCCAAATCCCGAATCCCGAATCCCTATCCCCCTATTTCTGATAAGCTGCCATTGGTTCTTTAATCAACCGAATATAGAGGTGGCGGAAAGTCGATTTAATTACTCGTGGGAGGGCAAAATCGATCGGCATCAGAGCTTCAGGTAGCTTCCAATCGCTGCAACTCAAATCCACCGGACGCATCAAGGGAAACTCGATCGATTCCAAAGTTGGAGCTAATCCCAATCGTTGCGCCGCCGCCGCCGTCGGTACCAGGTGCGCCTCGACATTTAAAACTTCCAACATTGCCACATCTAGCGCGAATACATCCGCAGAGGCACCTAAAACGCCGAGTAACCTGGGTTCGCCCCCACTAGGGCCATTGCCTTCATGTCCGATGATGCCGTCGATAATGGTCAAATTTGGGCTAATGGCGCGGGCGGTTTCGACCAGCATTTCACCAAATCTTTCGGCACTTTTACCTGCTTCCATGTGCCACCAGGCTTTCATTTTGCCAGGAACGCAACCGAACAGATTTTTCACGCCTAAAGTCATGGTAAGTTGCATGTGGGATTTGACTTTGGGTAAGTTAATCACCACATCAGCTTCGATCGCTTCTTTACTCAGTAGAAGATGATTAAACTCAGTACTGGCTGTCTCGTAACGTTTGCCATGAAATTCGACTACTGGTAAATCCAGTTCCGCCATCATCGGTAAATAACCATTGGATTTAGCCACCCCCATCGCACTCCCAAATGCTGGACTATCTCCAAAAAATGGCTTTCCACCCGCTTCAATTACGAGTTCGGCGACACATCTGACTAATTCTTGCCGAGTAACACATTCTTTAGTCGGACGCGCACCAGTCAATAGGTTCGGCTTGAGTAAGACTCGATCCCCTGGTTTGACGAATGCACTAATTCCACCGAGTGGTGCGAGTACTGCTTCGATCGATGCTCGGAGTGCTGCGGTTTCGTATGATGTCGCGCGAATTAGACTGACAGTTGGAGACATGTTAATATTAAAGAAGCTAATATAAAAATTTATTAAGATAATTGCAATTTAAACCATGCATCCCTCACGTAAACAAGCTGTACTGCTCGTTGACGGCTACAACGTGATTGGAGCCTGGACAGACTTGCACGATAGACACACAAGGCATAATCCGCTCCAATCGGGATCGAAAGAAGACTTGGAATCAGCCCGATCGAAACTAGTCGAGGCTTTGATTAATTATAGTGCCTACGAAGACTACGAGACTAAAGTGGTCTTTGATGCCTATAGTAGGGATGCCCCAGCCTATAGTGAGATTATCACCCCCAATCTATCGATCCATTACACTGACTTTCTCGAAACTGCCGATACATACATCGAAAAGTTCTGTGCCGCCTTCCGCCACGATTTGCACTACTCAGGCTCCAGGCTAATTGTAGCAACATCCGATCGAGCGCAACAACTCACGGCTATCGGCTTTGGTGCCGAATGGATCTCCTCCCCCCAACTAATCTCCGATATTGATTTTAGTGCCAAACGATCGAGTCGGCGACATCGTCCCCAGAAACAATCCTCTGGACGTTTTCTCTTCAACTCTCTCGACTCCAAAGCCCAAGCGAAATTATCTGCGCTCCGACATGGCTTACCCATCGACGATACTTGACAGCCATCGCCCATCGGTACAAATTAATTTAATCGTGCCGCCACAGGGTAAATCGTAAGTCTTCCAATCATCGTTACCAGTTAAAGCCGCTGCAATACCGAGTACAGAACCTTTGTGAGCGATCGCTAAAGTATTTTGACAATTGCCTTGCATTAATTTATATGCTATGTTATTGATACGTGCATCTAGTTCCTCAAAAGTTTCAGGGTAGCAGGGTATAACTAGAGATTTATAAGTCACATCAATATTTGGGTGAAATCTGAGTAGATTTTCAACCGGAGTAGTCTCTGGGAATCCTGAAGTCCAGTCTTGGCACAACCATTCACATAAGCCCCACTCCAACCACATTGGTAACTGAAGTAATCGCGCTAATGGATCTGCTGTTTGAATTGTCCGTAGAAAGGGAGAAGTATAAATTCGATCGACCTGGACTCGACTCAACTGGGCAGCTAACGAGCTAGCTCGATCGAATCCTTGAGTCGAAAGGGGTGGATCGTAAGGATAAACCGCCGTGTCAAACCACTCTGGTTGAATAAAGTCCAGTCGATGTGCGTGGCGAACTAGCCAAAGTGTCTGCATCGATCGAGGGGGAGGGAGAAGGGTGTACCAGAGCAGAAATTAAACCAATGTTGCTGGTTAAGCCTAAATATCTCCGAATTGTGTTGTCGATCGCCGTTGTGTAACTAAATCTTAACTATGATGAGAGTGAGAGCTATATCGATCGGGTCGCGTACCGTAGGTAATCGGGACGGTTATTGGTAAGGATTTGGGTGTGAATACCGACCCGATCTAAGTCTAGAATGTTCGGAGTCGTTACCCTCAGCCAATTGGCTGAGGATTAAAAAAGATCGTCAGTAAATGTTTAGAAATGTTAAAATTGTTAGAACGAAAGTACATATAAACTTGAGCGTCAAGTACAACTGATGCTTCCCAATGCAACAGCCATTGTTATTTAACCGTCAACTGTTAATGAGATAGCGATCCCTGCAACCGAGATTTTGCATCTAAATTCCCCCTTACATTTTAGCCAGAGTCATGAAAACTGCTCAAGCATCAACTGATACTGTCCGTACCTACCTCCGTGAAATTGGGCGCGTGCCCCTGCTCACCCACGAGCAGGAAATCCTGTTTGGTAAGCAGGTACAGCAGTTGACGATCCTGATGGCGGTCAAAAATACTCTTATAGAAGAACTCGGTCAAGAACCTAGTTTAACTGAATGGGCAACTGCTGCCAATATCGATCCTCTCCAACTGCAAAAAACCGTTGCTGCGGGTGAAAACGCCAAACGCCGGATGGTAGAAGCCAATCTCCGGCTGGTAGTCTCCGTCGCCAAAAAATATATCAAGCGAAATATCGACCTTTTAGATTTGATTCAAGAAGGGACGATTGGGATGCAGCGTGGAGTCGAGAAATTCGATCCCAGCAAAGGTTATCGTTTTTCTACCTATGCTTACTGGTGGATTCGCCAAGCGATTACTCGCGCCATTGCCGAAAAAGCTCGCGCGATTCGGTTACCCATTCACATCACCGAAAAACTCAACAAGATCAAAAAAGCCCAACGCGCTCTGGCTCAACAATTTGGACGAGCGGCAACAATTAATGAGCTAGCCGCAGAGTTGGAGTTATCATCCAAACAAGTGCGGGAGTACCTAGAGCGGGCGCGTCAACCGTTATCGCTCGATCTCCGAGTGGGTGACAATCAAGACACCGAGCTGGGCGATTTACTTGAAGATCCAGGGATATCTCCAGAGGAGTATGTCACCAATTCATCGCTCCAGCTAGACTTGGAGCGGATGATGTCCGAACTGACACCACAACAGCAACAAGTACTGACGCTCCGGTTTGGTTTGAAAGATACTCAGCCGCTTACCCTTGCTAAAATCGGCGAATTGTTGAATATCAGCCGCGAACGGGTACGTCAAATCGAGCGGGAAGCAATTGCCAAACTCCGCAAACGCAAAGCTGATATCGGTGAATATCTAGCTTCTTAAATATTTCAAGTCCGCTGATGCGGGCTTTTTTTTGGATAATAGACAGACAGATCCCCGACTTTTGGAAAAAGTCGGGGATCTCGCCAAACCTAAAATAACTGTGAATCGTGAATTTAGAACTACCCCACAAACGAATTGGTGTCGCCGTCATCTGGGATCGATCTGGGCAAATTTTGATCGATCGACGCAAAGTTGGTGGGACAATGGGGGGACTGTGGGAGTTTCCAGGCGGTAAAATCGAAGCAGGGGAAACGGTGGTTGAATGTATCGTGCGCGAGATTCGCGAAGAATTAGCGATCGAAATTACCGTCGGCGAGCATTTGATTTCGATCGACCATACCTATCCTACCTTTCACTTGACACTAATCGTCCATCATTGTCAGCATATCAGTGGCATTCCTCAACCGATCGAGTCTGAAGAAATTCGGTGGGTAAATGTCAGCGATCTAGCAAAATACCAGTTTCCCGCAGCTAATGTTGCAATTATCGATGCAATTAGGGGGTAGGGATAGGGAAGTGGATAGTGAATAGTAGATAGAGTAAACAACATTAATTCTCCCAGTCTCCCAAGTCACCAAGTCCCCCAAGTCCTCAAGTCCCCTCGTCCCCCTTTTTCATACCGCCGAAAACTACCCCCTATTTTCCCAACATTGCCGGAATCGCTAGTTGTAGCATTGTATTTAAGAAGAAGTGAAGTTTTCAGACTGAGCGATATTCTTTCGCTGCAACTGGGTACACTCGGATAAATACGGCACTAGAAGTAAGGCAATGGCGACAGAATTAGCAATTCGGACAGAAGATTTGACCAAACAATTCGATCGTTATGTTGCTGTAAATGGCATAGACTTGGCGGTAGAAGCTGGTGAAGTCTATGGGCTAATTGGCCCCAATGGTGCGGGTAAAACTACCCTGATGCGGATGCTAGCCACCGCTGAGGAGCCAACTCTGGGCGAGATCTATATTAACGGAGAACGGTTGCTGCGCGATCGATCTAATGCCAATCTCAAACGGTTATTGGGCTACCTTCCCGATGATTTTCCCTTGTATGACGATCTGACGGTTTGGGATTATCTAGATTATTTTGCTAGACTATACAAATTAACTGCCGAGCGTCGTCAGCGGCGGTTATATGATGTGCTGGAATTGGTACAACTGAGTACTAAGCGCAACAGTAAGATTGCTACTTTGTCGCGAGGGATGAAACAGCGATTAAGTCTGGCACGGACGATTATCCACGAACCAATTTTACTACTTTTAGATGAACCTGTATCGGGATTAGATCCGATCGCGCGGATGCAGTTTCGGCAGATTATTAAGACGCTGCAAGAGGCGGGGATGACAATCTTAATTTCATCTCATGTCTTGAGTGACTTAGCCGAACTTTGTACGTCGGTGGGAATTATGGAGTTAGGATTTTTGGTTGAAAGTTGTCGGCTTCAGGATCTCTATCAACGATTGAGTCGCCAACAGATTTTGATTAGTACGCTGGGAGATTTAGAAATTCTCAAACGGGAGCTGAAGGGTAATTCTTTGGTTGCCGATCTCGAAATATTACCTGGGACAAATCAGCTTCGAGTGGGATTTTCTGGTACAGAAGAGGATGCGGCAGAGTTATTGCGATCGCTCATTCATGCCCAACTACCGATTACTAATTTTCAATGTACTCAGGAAGATTTAGAAACTATTTTCTTGAAATTAGGACATCAACAAGCCTCGTAGATTAGCCGCAGACATTCAAGAGATCGATCGACAGCAATTTTCAATTAGCGAGGACAAATATATGAGGTAAGTCTCTAAATAGTTTAAGGATTAAATTCAAAGCCAGTCCCTACATTTTTCACTATTTAACTATGATAATATTAGACAAGCTAATCGATAAAATGGGTAACTCTAACCCGCAAATATTTCGAGAACTCAAAGAACGTCTGACACTGCGGAATATTGGAATTGCAGTTATCGGAGCATTGATAGTTCAAGTATTTATCTCGATCTATTTTAACGGACAGATTCCTACTCCCACATATGTAAATTATCCGACACCCAATAAACTTGTAGAAGTTCACAGTAAATACTGCGATCTGCTAGTGAATAATAACGGCTATGAAAATCAGCTATGTAAGCTGAATGGAGCTGGTGATTTTATGATTAACTGGAAAAAATGGTGGGCGGACGTTTTTGTCTGTTCGAGTTGGATTATACCTTTGGGACTGATTTTAGGATCGGTATACATGCTGGTTGCCGATCTAGTTCAAGAAGAAAAACGCGGTACTCTCAACTTTATCCGACTCAGCCCTCAATCAGCACGGAAAATTTTTATCGGTAAAATCTTGGGCGTACCGAGTTTGGTATATCTTACCACCGCCTTGATGTTACCATTTCACTTATTTGCTGGATTTAATGGTGGGGCTAGTATTGGATTACTAGCTGGTTGGTATGTCTCGATCGGATCGGTCTGGTTTCTATTTTCTAGCGCAGCGGTATTATATGTTCTCCTCGGCGGGATTCAAGCAATTTTAACAGTTATTGCGGTTGCTTATCCTGTCTGTCTACCACTATGGGGAATTAATGCATTTGCAGCAGCAACGATTAATCAAGACGAATGGTTAACCATCAACGCTCGCGAAAGTATATCTTGGTTTGGAATACCAGTTTTTGGCAGTGCAATCGGGATGTATGCTTTTGTTACTGCTTGTTGTCTTATCGCTAGCTATTGGGCGTGGGAAGCTTTAGAACGTCGATACCTCAATCCCACCGCCACCGCCATTAGTAAAACTCAAAGTTATCAAGTCAATCTTTGTTGGCAAATATTCATCGCTGGATTGGTAATTCCATTGATGCCACGCCTAAATTATTATAAATTTGGGATGATTAATGGATTTGCAGTCATGGACTTCATCGCATTAGCGTTATTGATTCCGATGCTATTGCCCAGCAAACAAGCCTTACAAGATTGGAGTCGCTATCGTCGCGAACGAGCCACCGATAAACAACCTAAGTTTTGGCAACGCGAATTAGGCCAGGATTTACTATTTAACGATAAAAGTCCTACACTACTGGCGATCGCGATTAATATCGGGATGGCGATGGTACTATGGGTACCCGTATCACTAATTACCTTCGGCAATCTCAGTCATGGAGTCAGATTTATCGCTGGCGGATGTTTAGCTACTAGCCTAATTTTAATCTACGCCGCGCTCGCTCATTTAGGTCTATTTCTCAAGGTCAAAAAACGCAATCTCTGGATTGCAGCGATCTTGGGTGGCGTGATGGTATTACCACTCCTTGGTGCTTTTGTCCTATCGCCCAATCATGCGCCAACTGGATTGGCGGCGATGCTGCTGTTATTCTCGCCATTTGCACCGATGGGTATTCTTAAACTTGCAGGCGGAAGTATCTTAGTCACATTTGCCGCACAGCTAGCGATATTTGGCATTTTGACTCGCCAATTGCAACGGAAATTACAAATTAGCGGACAATCCCAAAGTAAGGAATTACTCGCTCAAGGTTAATTGTTAATTAATAATTAACAATTGGGTTTTAATAGCGAGGGAATTAGACAAAGTTGTGCATCGATCCCGCTCTGAAAGCCAACCCGCCGCCCACCAGTGGATCGTGCCTTGTAAAGATTTTCGCCCAGTTTCTTAGAGAAGCTGGGTTTTTAGCTGTTTGTGGGATCGTCATCTTTGGGTTTACTCTTAGCCTTACGGATTAATTGGGCGATCGTGCGTGAAAGCGAAAGCCCAGAGTCAGCAGCGAGCTTCTCTAGCTTCTCGCGCTCGATCTCATCGAGGGAAACATTTAAGCGATTTTTTTTTGTGCTCACAGCGCAAAAGTGGTGTAACTATGGTACCAATTATCCAAGTTAGAAGCTTGGCAGGGAGAGAATATTAACGTTTGTGACAAAGATCGGCAGAAGTAGACAACAGGGCCCATAACATTGTATAAATTTAACTTAATAGGTAGTGCTGGTTACTAAACACCAAATCGATGCCAACTAGCGAAAACTGGTTAGCCTCTCATCTTAGTACGAGAGTTTTCACAGATTCATTAAGCTATGTTACGCTATCAAGAGGAACCTCTCATAGGTTCATTTAACACCAAAAACTATTAAGCGCGTAAAAGGATTAAATATTATGTTAGACGGATTCTCTAAGGTTGTTGCTCAAGCAGACGCTCAAGGTCAATACCTGAGTGCTGGACAGTTAGACGCATTATCCGCAATGGTAGCCGACGGCAACAAGCGGATGGATACTGTCAACCGGATCACGAGCAACTCCTCCACCATCGTCGCTAACGCAGCACGGAGCTTATTTGCTGACCAACCAAATCTGATTGCTCCAGGTGGAAACGCTTATACTAGCCGCCGCATGGCAGCTTGTCTTCGCGACATGGAAATCATTCTCCGCTATGTAACTTATGCGATCTTCGCAGGTGACGCTTCCGTCCTCGACGACCGTTGTTTGAATGGTTTACGTGAAACTTACTTAGCATTAGGTACTCCAGGTGCATCCGTAGCTGCTGGTGTTAGCAAAATGAAAGATGCTGCTGTCGCAATTGCTGCTGACAAAAATGGAGTCACCAATGGCGACTGTAGCGCGTTGATGTCTGAAGTAGCTGGTTACTTCGATCGCGCTGCAGCAGCAGTAGGCTAGTTTCAGACAGAAAGTGGAAAGTGGAAAGCGAAATAGCTAACTAGCAGGTGGACAAAACAAACCAGCTATATTTAGTTGACTTTTAACTTTCAACTTTTAATTTTCTGTCTTGATGCGCCGCCAAAGTCGTTTTTTTATTCGGGGGGAACCCCCGAATAAAAACGCCGCTGTCTTGAAAAGGTGCTCCACTTGCGGCGCACTTTTGGACGGGTTCCCCACTGGGCGAGTCACCCGACCAGCAGCACTTTTCGTTGCTTGGTGCGCTAAACCCTCGGCAAAGCCGAGGAGCGCGCATCCGCAAACCGTCGGGGAACAAAGACGAGCGCGCATCGCAACTTTCAACTAATGTAAACCATTCATAAAGGACATAAAAAAACATGAAAACTCCATTAACCGAAGCTGTAGCTACTGCTGATTCTCAAGGTCGCTTTTTGAGCAGTACCGAAATTCAAGTTGCTTTTGGTCGTTTCCGCCAAGCTACTGCTAGCTTGACTGCTGCTAAAGGATTGACTGCTAAAGCTGATTCCTTAGCCAGCGGCGCGGCTGATGCTGTGTACAAAAAATTCCCTTACACCACCACCATGTCTGGTCCTAACTTTGCAGCTACCGCTACTGGTAAAGCAAAGTGTGTACGTGACATCGGTTACTACCTGCGCATGGTAACTTACTGCTGCGTAGTTGGCGGTACTGGTCCTATGGATGACTACCTCTTGGGTGGTTTGGCTGAAATCAACAAAACTTTTGACTTATCCCCTAGCTGGTATGTTGAAGCTCTCAAGTACATCAAAGCAAACCACGGTTTGTCTGGCGATGCTGCGGTAGAAGCTAATTCTTACCTCGACTATGCAATTAACTCCTTGAGCTAGTCAATTGCTCTAACCCTAAGTCAATTCCAGCCGTTTGCGATTTCGTTGGCGATGGGAAATGACTTAGGGTATTTTTTTATCTGTAGGCTGTAAAATAGGGATAGATCGCAGATTTTAATCCAGGCGACGCAAGAACAATAATGGATGATGACTCGGAAATTCAAGCTGGCGAACCACTAACCATAGCACAAGCGATCGAGAATCTCTATGGCGAAGATTTAGGGTTGCGAATATATGCAGCCTGGTGGCTGGGTAAATTTCGGGTAAACGATCCTGCGGCTGTGATTGGATTGATTGCCGCTTTGAAAGATGAAGCAGATCGTACTCCCGAAGGTGGCTACCCACTGCGTCGAAATGCGGCTAGAGCATTAGGGAAATTGAACGATCTTCAGGCTGTGCCTGGTTTGATTGAGTGTTTGAGCTGCACGGATTTTTATGTGCGCGAGGCGGCGGCACAATCTCTAGAAATGTTGGGAGATCCTGCCTGTATTCCGCATTTAGTTGAGATCTTAACTGCATCCGTTCGAGATGGAAAACTATTACCACAGGGCGAAGATTTTTCTCAACCTTATGATTCCATCTTAGAAACATTAGGTACCTTGGGCGTAACGGCTGCTGTACCATTAATTCAACCATTCCTCGCACATCCAATTCCTCGGATTGAGTATGCTGGGTTGCGAGCTATGTACCAATTGACCCAGGATGCGGCCTATGGCGATCGATTGGTACGATCTTTATCAAATAGTGATTTACAAGTTAGAAGAGCACTCCTGTCCGATTTGGGGGCAATCGGGTATCTTCCCGCCGCAGTACCGATCTCCCAATCCCATGCTGAAAATAGTCTGAAACTAATCGCCCTCAAAGGCATATTGGAAGCCCAGATTATGCTCTCACCATTCGACAGGTTATCTGATGGTGCAGTTCAAGTCATGCAGTTGATGGACGAATTGCTTTAGGATTGAAAGTAACTGTGAAGCATGGCATTCGGGACGGTTTATAGTTTTGCTTGACGTTTCTTAATCGCATAAAATACAACAGCCCCGCCAATCAATAAGCCTGGTACCGCAGCAGGTTCGGGGACGCTAGCAGCAGGCGCAGTAGTATCAGTGAGCACTAAAGAAATATTATCAAAATATCCAGATGCAAAACCTGAGTAGCCAGGAAATCCTCTACTAAATAAATTCACCGAAATACTTCGAGTTCCGATAGGAACTAACCCCACATTATTTTTCTCAAATAGTCCAGGCATAGTCACAGATGAATCTCCAAGCTCATAACCGCCTAGGGTTTGAGCGGTTCCACCGATAACTTCACTATTAAAAATCACTCGCAGATACGCAATATCCAATTGACCGGGACTACCACCAAAAAAGGCGGATAGATCGGATTGTGCATGACCTGCATCGATAATACTAGAAAGTGTCGATACATCAATTTGTTGGGATACAGCAGTGTTCCGCCATTCTGGTCCGCCATAAAAGAAATTGTTACCGCGATTTACTGGTCCTGGATCTGTAGTTTGGGGAAAAATAGTTCCTGGGACAGTGCTAGTGGTACCGTACCCAACCACTCGAAAGTCGGAATTTGTCGTCCAACCAGCAATCTGGCCAGTCACAGGATCGACAGGCGATTCGGCATCTCCATTGACGATCGTATTAGTACCCAGTGTCACAGCTAAGGCTGAATTTATACCAACGATTCCAGTCCCGATAATTGAAGCCATCAGAGCAATTGTGGCTGTGATGATCGAAGATTTTACAATATTATTTTTCATGATATCGATTGGGGCTATGTTTTGGAGTTTTTCTGCTTCTCAAACTACTTTTTAAGATGAAGTATGATTTGAAAGCATAGTCCAACCATATCCCAGCCTTAAAAATATCATAATCCGCCATCTGGCTTAATTGTTTTCAAGCGAGATTTTCAGCCCAAAGCCTAATTCACCGAGAATTTTTGACAGCAGTCATAAAGAAGACAACTGTCAGGGGAATGGCTGCGGCTAAAATGCTGCCTGTGACTGCCATGCCTAGCTCTGGCGTACCAGAACTGAGTTCAAATACCGAACCGACTGCGGCAATCGCTGAAATCGAGGCACCAAGCAAACAAAAACCAGTGATTGGGGTGTACATGAACGGTTATTTTGCTCCTGAATTGATATGTTGGACATGCTGAAGTGAGAAACCTTTTTTCTTGAGTTCCTCAGTTAGTGCGAGTTCATTTTCGACTCGATCGACAAACAACACACCACTGAGATGATCTAGTTCGTGTTGAATGGCGCGGGCGAGTAATCCATCGGCTTTGAGCGTGCGCGGACGACCAGATTCGTCTCTATAAGCCAATTCGATCGTCTCTGGACGTTCGACATCCAAATACACGCCAGGAATACTCAAGCACCCTTCTTGGTCCTTGCAGAGGGTTTTGCCGTACTTTTTGATGGTAGGATTAATTAGGATCAACGGCGGAATTTCTGGTTTTTCCAGCTCGCAGTCGATGACGATCAATTGTTTGTTAATGCCTACTTGTGGTGCCGCTAAACCGATACCGTCAGCACTGTACATAGTTTGAAGCATCGCCACGATCGTCCGACGAATATCTTCATCCACACTAGCAATTCGTTTAGCAGGCTGACGGAGTACTCGATCGCCCAGATAGTGAATATCTAATGGCGGTTTGGCTAGTTTCTTCTTTTCAACGAGGATTGATGTTGTCATGGACGAGTCAGTACTGGCGACGATGGCTGGAGATCGATTTTAGTGGCATTCTCATTTTAACAGGATTTCGACATGCGAGATCGGATTGAATCAATCGCTAAAACGCCTGCATCGATCGAATACCCCAAATCGCTTTCAACTTTCCACTAAATTTTAGTCCCTAGTTGCGATAAATTTAAAACGTGACCGCCAGTGACTAAATAAACTGTACTCGCGATCGAGCCAATTTGACGAGTCAACATGCCCAATCTGTCGCGAAATAATCGCCCACTGGGATAAGCTGGTACCACTCCCCAACCTGTTTCCTCAGACACCAAAATTGTCGTAGCGAAACTAACTGTTAATTTACCTAGCAACTCGTCAGTCAATTTTTCCCACTCAGCATCGGATCGATCGAGTAAATTTGCCACCCAAGTACCCAGAGAATCGACTAGGAGACAGTCTGAAGGCTGAGATCGATCGATCCTACTAGCGAGATCTTCCACTGCTGATACAGTCTGCCATGTCCCTGGGCGACGCTGTTGATGGCGTAGGATTCTGGCTTCCCATTCAGCATCGGCGGGATCGACCGTTGCTGTCGCAATATAGGTGACAATTTTACCACTTTCGATCGCCAGCTTTTCCGCCCATTCACTCTTCCCACATCGAGCCGCACCTGTAACTAAAATCAGTTGCATTTCACTTTCAGCTTTCCACTAAATAAATATGTCTACAGACAACAATTCAGAATTGAATATTCAACTAGCCACAGTCGAGGTACCAAAATTTAGTAATCTTCGTCAAGATGCTAACCCAATTTTGGCAGCACACATGCTCCAAGAAATGTACAAAATGGTGATGGAGTGGCAGCAAGAATTGCAAGAGATCGATCGACAGAGTGAGAATATCAATGCCAGTGGGACGGTTTTAGCTGCATGGTTAGAGTCTCGCACTTTTAAGCCAGGAGCGACAGGAGAAGCTATTCCCACTCCTTACACTACGATCGATTCGATCGATTTAACTGCCGTCGATCCCCAAGCGGGTTATCGCTTGTGTGGATTGGATGAATACGGACAATTATGGACGCGCCCTTGTTCGATGGCAGAAATTTTGAATGTGAGTAGGGCAATTGCTAGATATCAACAATTAAAAGATTTATCGGACCGAAAACAGCAAATCGAGCAGTATATTCGCCAAGTTCTCGAAGATCTCGTCCATCTCAGGCTGAAACTAGAGGATTAGGTTTTAGGTTTAATCAATTCACTATCCACTTTCTGTCTTGACATGTTCAACCTGGAGGGAACCTCCAGAACACACGTCGCAACCTTCAACTCTTAACTATCCACTAACTTAGAAATATCAATCCCAGCTAGTTTCCACGCTAGTCCATCGCGCTTCAAAATTAGGCTGACATCTTTAGATCGATCGACTTTATCGGTAATATGGACGACAAAACGATCGAGTGATTCATAACCCATTTTAATATCCGATTTAGCCATATCTCGATCGAGATTACTAAGATCTATTTTAGCTCCAGGTACTTTGTCCTGCATTAATTGCTCTATGCCTTCAGGTGTGACTAGTTTGTCGATTGTGGGACCAACCATTTTTTCGACTAGTTCTGGTGTCATTTTAGCTGTTGTAGCCGTTCTGGCTCCGGCAATTTGTTTCAATATTTGGGCTTTAATATTATCTTTGATACTAACCCTGAGCGAAGGAAAATCGATTTCTTGTGACAATGCATCGGGATTACGATTTTCCGTTGCATTTTTCATGTTGTTGAGCGTCAGATAGGGCGAATAATATGCTCCACCACCTGCAATCGCCACAATTCCTGTAGTTACAGCGGTACCGATAATAATTGTTTTTTTGTCTATAGATTTTAGCTTCTCGGCAAGAGAATTTAGCATAAAGATTTAGATTTAATTGTATTCTGTTATTTTACCCTCAATTTTGAGACATCCCCGACTGGAGAGAGCCGCTTCTTCAATAAGTCGGGGATATAGTCGCAGTGTAAATAATTAACTTTCAACTTTCAACTTTCAACTAAATCAAGTTGTGTATTCGGCGTTGATTTTCACATAGTCATAACTGAGATCGCAGCCCCAAGCAATTCCACTCCCGCTACCATTACCCACAGCTACCGAGATTAATACTGTATCTGTTTTGAGGTATTCCCCTTGACTGGCAGCTTTGAGATAATTACTCGCAGCGACTCGATCGAATGTCAAAGGTTGTCCATTTGTCATTAGTTGAATATCGCCCAATCGCACCGCCAAATTATTTTGATCGAAGGGTACGCCAGCCTTCCCAGCCGCCATCGCAATCCGCCCCCAGTTAGGATCGTGTCCGAAAATTGCCGCTTTGAGTAAGGAAGATCCAGCGATTTCACGCGCAATTTGCCGAGCTTCTCGATCGCTTGTAGTCCCCGATACCCGCACTTCAATCAGACAGGTAGCACCCTCACCATCCCGGGCGATCGATCGAGCTAAATGCTGACAGACAGCAGTGAGCATTGCTTCCAGTTTATCAGCTTCCGCTCCAGGCTGGACGATCGCGGGCGTGCGGGATTCGCCATTCGCCAAAGCAATCAGCGTGTCATTGGTACTCGTATCCCCATCAACAGTAACTTGATTAAAACTCTTGTCCGCAGCGCGACTGAGCATCTGTTGCCATAGTGTCGTCGATACCGCCGCATCACAAGTCACGAACGCTAGCATCGTCGCCATATTCGGATGGATCATCCCCGAACCCTTAGCCATCCCGCCAATTCTCACCGCTCGATCGCCAATTGTAGTCTCTAACGCGATCGATTTACTCACCAAATCGGTGGTCATAATTGCCTTCGCCGCCGTATCACCACCCTCATGGGTAGCAGCCGACACCAAACTAGGAATTCCGGCGATTAAAGCATCCATTTTGATGCGTTGACCGATTACCCCCGTCGATGCCAGTAAGATCGCTTCCGGGGCGATATTTAGGGCAGTAGCGAGGGCATTCGCACTGGCGACGGCATCATCCCAACCAACTTCGCCAGTTGCCGCATTCGCCTGTCCCGAATTGCAGAGAATCGCCCTGGCACTAGGTTTGACAGCAAGCTGTTGGCGGCAATATTCAACGCAAGCAGCTCGAACCTGACTGGTGGTAAAGACTCCAGCCGCGATCGCATCCACGTCGGACAATATCAATGCCAAATCGGGCAATCCAGACGCTTTCAATCCCGCTGTAATCCCCGCCGCTCTAAAGCCTCTCGGTGCCGTCACTCCCCCAGAAATTTCTTGCCAGTCCATATCCGTCTTTGGTCAATAGGTACTATTTATCAGCATACTAGAATTAGGTCTATGCTATTTGAGGATTCGTTAAGCACAGCCCCATCAGCGAGATTAAGATATATCGATCGGCTCCCACTCTAGAAAAAAATCAAGATCTCTAAGTTTTGCAAGCTTTCGTAGTGATAAAGGAATAACTTCGATCGGATTGTACCTTAAATCTATTTTATGAATGTTAGCAAGTTCTCCAATGAATTCAGGTATGGTGGTTATCTGATTATTCCCCAGATCGAGTCCTTTCAGGCTAGTGAGTTTAGAGATCGATTCAGGTATGTCAGTTATCTGATTATTACTAAGACTAAGTTCTTTCATTTTGGTGAGTTTTGCGATTGATTTAGGAATATTTTCGATTTTGTTAAAGCTGAGATCGAGTCGTCGAAGATTGATAAGTTCGCCGATCAATTCAGGAATATTTTCAATTTCATCACTACCTAGAATATAAAGAATTGTTAGATTAGTAAGTTTCCCGATCGACTCAGGAATCGCTTCGATATAATTACGATCGAGATCGAGATATTTGAGCTTGGTAAGTTGCCCGATCCGATCTGGAATTTCTGTTATCATATTTTGAATGAGATTGAGATTCTGGAGATTTGCAAGCTGTCCGATTGACTCAGGAATCACTTCGATATAATTACGGCTGAGATTGAGTACTTTAAGATTAGCAAGCTGTCCGATAAACTCAGGGATAGCTTCTATTCTATTCCTACTTAGATCGAGTATTTTAAGATTAGTGAGTTGCTCGATTGGCTTGGGAATAGATCTTAATTGATTGCAAGAAATCACTAACACTTCTAGCTTTTTTAGTCGCCCGAATTCTTCTGGAAGATCGGTAAGTTGATTTAGACAATCGCGATCCCACCTACCTTGAGTCCCTAATATTAAACGTTTTAACTTTACCAGGTCTCCTATCGCTGGTGGCAATATACTCAGACCTAATCGATCTAAATTTAATTCTTTCCACTCTTCATCTCGCGCTCGTGCAATTAAATCTAATAATTCTTGCTCATTCACGATCGAACCCCATTATATTCAACAATCCCAGCTTTGAGAAAGTCAGGTGATCATTGCTTGCAATTTAGCGATTACTTCATCCATTGTTTCTGTCGGCAAAGATTCCACATATTTAACTTGACGCTCGAACCAATCAATTGTTTTGACTTGAAAAGTTAAGACTACCCCGCTAGTAATTAACCCTTCTGGTAAAATCACCTCTAGATTAAAACCTTTCACCTTGCTAGTAATCGGACAAACTAATGCTAGTCTGGTAGCTTGATTGAATTCTCTAGCAGTAATAATTAGTGCTGGGCGGTAGCCAGCTTGTTCTCTTCCCAATGTCGGATCGAAATTTAACCTGATGATATCACCTCGTGCAGGGATATATTTAACTACCATACTTCGCCGCCAACAGGTTCGCCCCAATCATATTCTCCGCCGATTAATTCCGGCGTAACGCCAATCAATAATTCATCGAGCTGATACTTTCTTTTTGCAGGTGAAATTACTACCGTATTATCTACTACTTCGATATTGACCGCCATCCCAGCAGTAAACCCGACTTTACTAGCTACTGGCTGAGGGATTCTCACTCCTAGGCTATTGCCCCATTTATTGACGATAATAGTCATATTAGCTTCTATTGTTTATCCTAAGTATATACTATGCCGTAGTTCTTAGCCATTATGGAATTTCCTGTTTATCTAACGATTGGGGCGTTAAAACTCCATCCCCATCCAGTCTTTGAAAGCATTGCTTATTTTGTCTCCCTGCGGTTAGCATTGCGGCGATTTCGGCAAAGTACCGTCAAAGCAGAGCAACGGGGGGTAGTAATTGCAGGTGGTTTAATTGGCGGGATGCTGGGAGCCAAGCTGTTGGCGGTAGTCCAGCATTTAGATCTACTATGGACGGGACAAATTAGTTTTGTAATGCTATTAATCGGTGGTAAAACGATCGTGGGCGCACTACTCGGCGCGGTTTTTGGGGTGGAAATCACCAAGAAATTTCTCAAAATTGAGACAGCGACAGGGGATGCTTTTGCCTATCCGCTAATTGTTGGTACTGCCATTGGGCGGATTGGTTGCTTTTTGACGGGATTGAGCGACCAAACCTATGGTACACCGACAGCGTTACCTTGGGGCGTGGATTTTGGCGATCGAATCCTTCGTCATCCCACCCAGATCTACGAGGTAATCTTTATGATTGGTTTGCTAATTTTCCTCAAATATCGAGAGCGGAAACCATATTTACAGGGCGATCTATTTCGATTTTATATGATTTGCTACTTAGCATTTCGTTGGTCGATCGATTTTATTAAACCCGACTTTCACCCACTGTTAGGCATGAGCGCAATTCAAATCTCCTGTCTGCTAGGATTGGTCTATTATCTTCAGGTGAGATGTGAGTCTATTTAACCAAAATTGGCGGTTTGAGTCCCCTTGCTTTTTAAAAACTATCCACTATTCACTAATTTAACTATGCCTACTCGCTCTTATCTTTTCTACGGATTGACTAATAGTATCTGTTCCCAGTGTTTAGAGAAAGTCGAGGCGAAGATTATCTTTCGCGATGAAGCGGTATATCTAGTCAAACATTGTCTGACACATGGGCGAGAAGAGGTGCTAATTGCCGACGATATTGAATATTACAAGCTTTGTCAGGATTTTATTAAGCCTGGGGATATGCCACATCATTTTAATACCTCGATCGAGCGTGGCTGTCCATATGACTGCGGATTGTGCCCAGATCACGAGCAGCATAGTTGCGTGACATTGGTGGAAATTACCGATCGATGTAATTTAGACTGTCCGATTTGTTATGCTGATTCCGGTGCGGCGGAAGTGTCACAGCTAACGGATAAAAATCGCAATCACCGCAGTTTAGCGGAAATCGAGCTGATGCTCGATGCGGTAGTGGCGAATGAGGGGGAACCAGATATCGTCCAGTTGAGCGGCGGTGAGCCAACGATCCATCCTGAGTTTTTCCAGGTGTTGGATTTGGCGAAGACTAAACCGATTAAGCATTTGATGATCAATACTAACGGCATGAAGATTGCCACCGATCGAGTATTCTGCGAGCAACTGGCAGCATATCAGCCTGGAATTGAGGTTTATTTGCAATTTGATAGTTTTGAAGAGAAAGCTTTGAGAGAGCTACGCGGGGCAGATTTGCGGCAAATGCGGCAACGCGCGATCGATAATTTAAACGAGTTTAATATTTCGACGACGCTAGTTGTGACGGTTAAAAAAGGATTGAATGATGGTGAGTTGGGCAAAATCATCGATTATGCTCTAGCGCAAAAATGTGTGCGTGGTGTCACGTTTCAACCGATTCAAGTCGCCGGAAGATTGGAAGGTTTCGATCCAAAAGTCGATCGATATCCCCTGACTGCGGTACGTCGATCGATCCTCGAACAAAGCCCTCATTTTAAATCTGAAGATTTACTTCCCGTTCCCTGTCATCCCGATTGTTTGGCGATGGGATACGCACTCAAAGTCGATGGTAAAGTGATTCCCCTAGCTGGATTAGTAGATCCGAGTACCTTCTTGAAATTGATGCCGAATTCGATTGTCTACGAGCAGAATGATACACTCAAAAAGAAACTATTCGATCTATTCTCGACGGGTAATTCACCCACGATGTCGGCGGTGAAAATGGAACAACTATTATGTTGCTTGCCATTAGTTGCCATTCCTCAAGGATTAACCTATGAAAATGTGTTTCGGATCTTAATCGTTCAGTTCCTAGATCCTTATAATTTCGATGTTAGATCGGTCAAGCGATCGTGCATTCATATGGCACAAACTAACGGTAAATTAATTCCCTTTGATACCTTCAATATCTTCTATCGAGATGGCGCAGCAGGGGCGCATTTAGTAGCAGGTAATGGAGAGATGTCGTGAACGATAGAATATCACTCAAATTCCGATTACTGGGAGCTTTACTCCATCTGCTTTTCATGATGCCTACAGCATTACTATTTGCAATTTTATTATTAACACAGCCTCTAGAAATATGGATAACATTTTAAGCTTGAGTATTCGTAAGCAAGCAGCATTCTGTCACCTAGCTGGTCTATTGTAGTTGCCAATTTCGACAAATTCATATAATTACGATCTGTTGCCACTCGATCAAACTTAATTAGTTGTTGATTTCGATCGGCTTTTACTTATAACATCGAATCATGAACGATATAATCCCTCTGAAATTTCGATTAGCGGCGGCTGGACTTCATATAATTAATGCTCTAATACCTTTTCTGTCAATATTCGTGATTGGGATACTGTGGTTAATAATTAAAGACATTCATCCCTTTCTCGATCGATCTGGTCGAAATGCTTTGAATTGTGCGCTGAATACATTGCTTGGTACGATCGTCTTTGCCGCATTTTGTATGTTTGTATTTTCGATAACTTGTGGCGTTGGGAATCAAGATCCATCAGCCGTCATTGCAAGTCTAATTCTGCTCTCTTTTGTGATGTTTTCATATTCTATCTACTCTGTGGTTGTTGCAGTATTTGCATTGAGTGGATCTCACTTCGGGAGCCGCTTAATCTATCCTTTTATCCGCTCTATTTAATCGATCGATCGCACAGCCAGGAGTCAAGAGGAGAACAATACATGAATAATATAATACCATTAAAGTTTCGTTCTTTGGCGGCTTTCTTATATGCGATCGGGATGATACCTGTGGGATCTATTATTATTCTCAGTTTCAACAATATTATTGGATCGAGAGATCTTAATTCTATCGGTTTTACACTAATTATTTACGCAATTATATTTGGTTTCCAAACTGCATTTGCCGCACTAGTTGTTAGTGGGTTACTATGGTTGCTAACTAAACCAAAGCATCCTTTTGTCGATCGATCTGGTAGGTATGCGTTCCACTATGCTCTAAATGCTTTAATCGCTAGAGTGTTTTATATATTTATATTATCGATGACTTGTAGCGCGATCGAGCAATATGTTAATGGTACTTTTATGGCTGTATGTCTAGTTATTGCTAGTTGCATTGAAATAGCATATTTTCTCAATTCTGCGATTGCCAGCATATTTGCACTGAGGGGATATCATTTTGAAAACGGTTTTATTACCCCTTTTATCCAACCTGAATAAAACTCCAACGATTACCACAGCTATATTAGTTTTTCAATATTGGGAATACTAGTTGATATCCCTTTATTTACGATTCCCTTCCTGATGATAATTCATGTACTCGTCTCACTGGTGGCTATACTCCAAGCTCTACAGGAGAATTTCTTTACTTATCCATTAAGCGTTCGCTCTACCCCCAATCCCTAATAAAAAACCTACCTAGTAAAACTAGATAGGTTTCAAGAAAATAACTGAAATCAGTCTAGAATAGACCTAAAGTTAAAGATGTGGAAATCGGTAAAGTAGCCCCGATACCTAAGTAGATAGTGAACACAGTGCCGAATAAGAATACTGCCATTGCGACTGGACGACGGAATGGATTTTGGAACTTGTTGACGCTTTCGAGGAACGGAACGACCAAAAGACCTAATGGTACGCCAGCCATGCAAGCGATTCCTAGCAGTTTGTTAGGTAACACGCGCAAGAGTTGGAATACAGGCCATAAGTACCACTCAGGCAAGATTTCTAGCGGAGTTGCAAACGGATTTGCAGGTTCGCCAATTAGTGCGGGGTCGAGAATAGCTAACGCTGTACAACAACCGATCGTACCAAAGATTACGACAGGGAAGATGTAAAGTAGATCGTTCGGCCAAGCTGGTTCGCCATAATAGTTATGACCCATGCCTTCAGCTAATTTGGCTCTGAGATAAGGATCGGACAGATCCGGCTTTTTGAGAGTTGACATAGTAAATAATTGCGTAAATTATTAGTTATTCAGTGTTTCAAATCTACCGTTTACATGCAAGTGGAGATTGAATTCAACGAAGATTTTTACTCCCCTAACCCCCCTTCTAAGGGGAGCTTTGATTACCTCCCCTTAGAAGGGGAAGGCTTTTCTTGCTCCCTCCCCTGCAAGGTTGCGCTACACTGTCAACTGGTTTGGTCACCCGACCAGAACAGTACAAAGCAAAACGCTGCTTGGTGCAACACATGCGGTGGTTCCCTCCGCGTGGTTGCATCCGCTTTATATGGGGTGGGCTGGGGTGGGGTAGATTTCCGCATCAACTCAACCAAACCCGCATGTACAAAGTAGGATTTACAAAGGACCCGAAATACCTTGCTTGCGGATCATGATGAAGTGTAACAACATGAACACAGCAATGAACCAAGGCAATACGAAGGTGTGTAAGCTATAGTAGCGAGTCAAAGTTGCTTGACCGACGCTAGAACCACCACGGAGGAGGTCAGCCATGGCTACGCCAACGACAGGAATTGCTTCAGGTACACCAGAGACGATTTTAACTGCCCAGTAGCCGATTTGATCCCAAGGTAAAGAATACCCAGTTACACCAAAACTAACTGTGATGACAGCTAAGATTACGCCAGTTAACCAGGTGAGTTCGCGGGGCTTTTTGAAACCACCAGTGAGATACACGCGGAAAACATGGAGGATCATCATCAGTACCATCATGCTGGCACTCCAGCGGTGGATGGAACGAATCAACCAACCGAAGTTAACTTCAGTCATGATTTTTTCAACGGAGATGAAGGCATCAGCTACAGTCGGCGAATAATAGAATGTCATCGCAAAGCCAGTGGCAAACTGAATCACAAAACATACTAGTGTGATTCCACCGAGGCAGTAGAAGATATTAACGTGGGGCGGAACGTACTTACTAGCAATATCATCGGAGATTGCTTGGATTTCTAAGCGTTCGTTAAACCACTGAAAGGTTTTACTATTTGTAACTTGCTTGGTAAACATTGACGGGTGCCGTGCTTCTCTCTAATGTCGTGTTATAAATTATAACGCCAGTAGGATCGAGATCCCATGACTCAAAATAATGGCGGAGGTAAGATCTACGATGTTTTAAAGTAGAGATGCCTGAGACATCGGTGCTTTTACCAAATATGCCCAAAATTAGTTAATTTAGTAGTATTTGGTTGACGGTCGTTTACTTATACCCATAGAAAAATTTAACACACCTCGAAAGGAGAGTGGGATCGATCGTGAGAGCTAGTTTTTGGTTTGGTTGGATTTTGAGTCTGCAAGTGGCTCTATTTTGGTGCTGGGGTGTTCCTTCAGCGGTTGCACTTACACCGGAGCAACAGTTGGTGTTGCAAGCTTGGCGGACAGTGAATCAGGCTTATTATGATGAGAGTTTCAATCACCAAAACTGGTGGCTGACGCGAGATCGGACGATGAAGCAGCAATTTCCCGATGAGGAAGCGGCTTATCAGGCGATTACCAAGATGATTGCGACTTTGGATGAACCGTTTACTCGATTGCTGCGCCCCGAACAGTATCGCAGTCTCAAGGTGAACACGGCTGGAGAATTGTCTGGAGTGGGGCTACAAATCGGCGTGAAGGTGGGTAGTAAGTCGATCGAGGTAATTGCCCCGATTGCTGGATCTCCAGCGGCTCAGGCGGGGATTTTGCCCCATGACACGATCGTCGAAATCGATGCTGTTCCCACGTCGGAATTGACGCTCGATACGGCGGCGGTGAGAATGCGCGGTAAAACGGGGACGAATGTCAGTTTGATCGTTCAAACAGCAGATCAGTCTCCCCGTGAGGTAATTTTAATCCGTCGTAAAATCGAACTAAATCCCGTCACCGCAGAGCTTCATACCGAAAATGGGCGTAAAATCGGTTATCTCCGACTGTCCCAATTCAGTGCGAAAGCCGCTGAGGAATTGGGTGAGAATATTACTAAATTTAAACAGCAAGGGGCGACAGGCTATGTGCTAGATTTACGCAATAATCCAGGTGGCTTGGTGCAAGCGGGAGTCGAAATTGCCCGTCAATGGCTGAACGAGGGAACGATCGTCTATACTGTCGATCGACGTGGTGCGATCGACTCGATCGAGTCTACAGGTACAGCCTTAACCGATGCCCCCTTAGCTGTATTAGTCAATGAAGGTACTGCCAGTGCGAGTGAAATTCTCGCTGGAGCCTTACAAGACAACGGAAGAGCCAAGCTCATCGGTACCAAAACATTTGGCAAAGGTTTAATTCAATCCCTATTTGACTTACCCAATGGTAGTGGCTTAGCCGTCACCGTCGCTAAATACGAAACTCCCAATCATCATGATATTCACAAATTGGGCATCATACCCGATCGAGTCGTTCCCACGCCCGAAATTCTTTTAGAGTCAGCAGCGACAGCCGATGATACTCAATATTTAGCAGCCGTTAAGGAGTTGCTGGATAATTGATAATTGATAATTAATAATTAATAATTTATGATGGACGCACAGAGTTTACAGGAACGAATCGATCGAGTTGAAGGCAAACGAGAATTACTCCTGAAGTTTCAGGCAGATCCTAATCTGGGAGATTTATCACTAGATGTAGATCAAGCTCTAATTGAAATGGACGATCTGATGTCAGAATTTCGCAGGACTTTTCCTAGCGGAATTATAGAGCCACTTCGAGAATAAGTTGTCAATCGTGAGTACCCATATCGATGAAAGGTACCCACAAAGAGCACCCCACAAGTTGATCTTGTCTGGGTACCTAAAACCTAAAGCCTAAAGCCTAAAGCCTAATCCTATGGCAATTCCACCGAGCTGGATCATCCAAACTGGTAGATCGATCTGGACGCAAATCTGGCAAGTAATGATGTCACAACTCGCGCCTAGAAACGGTCGGGGTGAATATCAACGCCCCCAAAGTGAATTTCGACATCGTATCGATGGCATTTATTCCCCACAACCGAATCGCTATCGGTTATACGTCGGTTGGAGTTGTCCCTGGGCGCATCGCACCTTAGTAGTACGGGCGTTAAAAGGCTTAGAAAACTCGATCGATATCACCATTCTTCGCGGCGATGCAAATGCAGGTGGTTGGGCATTGCCAGAACCAGAACATGGTTGCAAGACCTTAGCTCAATTATATCGGTTGGCGAATCCAGGTTACACAGGTAGATCGACAGTACCGATGCTCTGGGATACTCAGACTAATTCGATCGTTAATAATGAAAGTGCCGAGATCGTCGAGATCCTCAACTCAGAATTTAATGACCATGCTACTCATCCAGAATTAGATCTCTCACCAGTAGCCCTCCAAGACTCGCTCGATCGATGGAATGAGGTCATCTACCAAACTGTCAATAACGGGGTCTACCGCTGCGGTTTTGCCCAAACACAGACTGCTTATGACAAAGCCCATACCGAATTATTTGCCACACTCGATCGAATCGAAGATTCACTAGCAACTCAAAATTATCTTTGTGGCGACCTGCTGACTCTTGCAGATGTTCGGCTATTTACCACCCTAATTCGCTTCGATTTGGTTTACCATACCCTGTTCAAATGCAACCGACGGCGAATTCAAGACTATCCCCAAATCCAAGCCTACGTTCAAAAAATTTACCACTTACCTGGTGTCACCCAGACCTGTGACTTTGCGACGATCTTGCAAGATTATTACGGAAATTTGTTTCCCCTCAATCCTGGCGGGATCGTCCCGAAACTACCAGACATGAGCTACTTAGTGGCAAGAGGAGACTAGTGATAGACATAATCGGAACATAAAATTCTTCATGCCTCGATTATGTCTATCGGTCCAATTTCCTGGTAACTTTCAACTTTCAACTTTCAACTGTCTAGGTGTCATAGAGTAGACATTCTTGAGCATCTGGATTTTCATTACAGAAGCGTTCGAGGGAATTCTGGGGTTTAGCACTACGTTGATGCCCAGCTTCTTGGTGTAATTCTTCCAATGTTTCCATCGCTACGGCAAATTCAGGAGAAGTTTTACCGGACGTTTCGCCAGCCTGATGAGCAGCTTCCCGTGCTTGCTCGATCCGTTCTTCGATAGTCATCGTTTTTTCTTGAGAGTTGGTCATGATTCTAGCTATTTACAGTAAAAATTTGCGATATTTTGATATCGGTCTGCCTTCTATTGTATCTTTCCACTCTTGAAAGACACCATCACAAATGTAGAGGTTTCCACACATTTGCGCAAAAATGTCTACTTACCATGACTACAGCCGATTTTATAGGGGTATAATAGTTAGATAATGGTATATTATCGTTAATTTTTTTGTAAAATACTTTACCAAATCAGCCAAAAATTAAACTTTTTTTGGATTTAACAAGACGAGTGGGGAATGAGAGTGTTAGAATTGCCATGCAAAATATAGAACTTATTGAGGGTCTGCTGTGATCCGTTCTGCCACCTTGACGCTTCAGCCCATACTCTCATCCATCAATGATAATAGTCGTCTCCGACTGTTTTCTGGCAATGCAAATGTCCCTCTGTCTCAGGAAATTGCTCGCTATCTCGGACTCGATCTCGGGCCGATGATTCGCAAGCGGTTTGCAGATGGGGAAATTTATGTCCAGATCCAAGAATCTATTCGCGGCTGTGATGTTTATCTGATCCAACCTACCTGTCATCCGGTAAACGATAATTTGATGGAATTATTCATCATGATCGATGCCTGTCGGCGGGCTTCGGCGCGGCAAATTACAGCGGTAATCCCCTATTATGGCTATGCTCGTGCCGATCGCAAAACTGCTGGGCGTGAGTCGATTACAGCTAAATTAGTTGCCAATCAGATTACCACTGCTGGTGCAGATCGAGTCTTGGCGATGGATCTCCATTCCTCTCAAATCCAGGGCTATTTCGATATTCCACTGGATCACATTTACGGCTCGCCCGTAATCATTGATTACTTGCTCAAAAAGAACTTACCAGATGTGGTCGTGGTATCGCCAGATGTTGGTGGTGTCGCCCGCGCTCGTGCCTTTGCCAAAAAGCTCAATGACGCGCCCCTCGCTATTATTGACAAACGTCGTCAGGCGCATAACATCGCTGAAGTGATGAATGTAATCGGTGATGTAGCTGGTAAAACAGCGATCCTTGTCGATGATATGATCGACACAGGCGGGACGATTTCTGAAGGTGCCAAAATTCTGCGTCAGCAAGGAGCGCGTCAAGTCTACGCTTGTGCGATCCATGCCGTATTTTCACCGCCAGCCATCGAACGGTTATCCAGTGGAGTATTTGAGGAAGTAATCGTCACCAATACTTTACCCATGCCGGAAGAGCAACGGTTCCCCCAACTAAAAGTGCTATCTGTAGCTAATTTATTAGGCGAAACCATCTGGCGGGTACATGAAGAAAACTCGGTGAGTAGTATGTTTCGTTAGGGAATAGGGTGTCAGGGGTTAGGGAATAGGGAATAGGAATTTAATAATTATTTTAGATACCTAAGTTTGCTCCCGATGTAACATTTCGATGATAATCAATCGAGACAGATCGCAAAACCCCGTCCAAAATTATGCACCCCTATTCTCTAATCCCTATTTCCTAACCCTTAACCCCTATTCCCTTCTTCAATGGATTTACCCATTTTTACTACTCCCAGTGAATTAGGTCATTATCTGCAATCTCACCGCTCTCAGGCGATCGGATTTGTACCGACAATGGGAGCATTACATGTGGGACATCAGAGTTTAATTGATCGAGCCAGACATGAAAATACTGTCGCTATTGTCAGTATTTTCGTCAATCCTTTACAATTTGGGGCAAACGAAGATCTCGATCGATATCCACGCCAATTGGAGATCGATCGAGTTATTTGTGAAACAGCAGGTGTAGACGCACTCTTTCTACCCACCCCAGCAAGCATGGGGCTTAAAGATTCTCTGACCCAAGTCATTCCCCCGCTGCTGATGATGAGTGGATTGTGCGGACGTACTCGTACCGGACATTTTCAGGGTGTCGCGACAATCGTCACTAAACTCCTAAATATCGTTCAACCCGATCGAGCCTATTTCGGTGAAAAAGATGCTCAGCAATTGGCAATTATTCGTAAAATAGTAACAGACCTTAATATACCTGTAGACATTGTTGCTTGTCCGACTCTCCGCGCACATTCCGGTTTAGCACATAGTTCTCGCAATCAGTATCTCTCGCCAACAGGACGATCTCAAGCGACGGTAATTTACCGCAGTTTACAACAAGCCCAAGAATTGGCAAATCGTGGAGAAATCCATTCTCAGTCACTGCTAGCTACTGTCACCGCTGAACTGAGGACCGTACCTGAATTTGAATTAGAGTATCTAGAACTCGTCGATTCTCAAACCTTACAATCGATCGAAACACTCGATCGATCGGCTCTACTCGCGATCGCTGGACGGATCGAAAATACTCGCCTCATCGATAATATGATTATTTCACCAACCGTTTGTGGAAAACCGCCACATTCAATAATTGATAATTGATAATTACCTCTCCATCTCCTCTTCTCATGTCCCCCTTACCAATTATCGCCATCGATGGTCCCGCAGGTGCCGGAAAGTCTACCGTCACAAAGCTAGTCGCAGCCCGATTAGGACTGTTGTTTCTCGATACTGGTGCAATGTACCGAGCGATCGCTTGGCTAGCGATCCAGGCGAACTTTGCCCCAGATGATGAGCTAAAAATAGCCCAATTGGTGAGTCAGGCAAAAATTGTGCTGACAGGGGAAAAAGTTCTAGTAAATGGCGTGGATGTGACTGAAGCAATTCGGACGCAAGCAGTGACGAGTAAAGTCTCCGCAATTGCCGCTTTAGGGGTGGTCAGAACAGAACTAGTCAAACAACAACAGGCAATTGGTGCAACTGGTGGCATCGTCGCTGAAGGACGGGATATGTGTACCTATGTATTCCCAAATGCTCAAGTGAAAATTTTTCTGACCGCATCTGCAAGAGAACGCGCTAGAAGACGACAACATGATCTACTCGATCTCGGACAAGGTGAAGTAGGCTTGGCGGAATTGGAGCAGTCGATCTCCGAGCGCGATCTAACAGACAGTACTAGAAAGATTGCCCCATTGAAAAAAGCTACTGATGCGGCAGAAATTATTACCGACAACCTCGCCATTGAGGAAGTAGTCGATCTAATCGTTAACATGTACCAGCAAGTGACCAGTAAATAATCAAGATCCAACCTCTATTGGACTAGAGTGTTCGATCGAAACATCGTATCGAACTCAAAAAATATGTTCGCGACACGAGGAAGTCTGACTAGAAAGTGGTCTAAAAGCCTTATTGGGCAGTAATTTCAACTAATTTCCACAAAAGAGTTGACAAACCCCTGGAGTTCGAGTTATATTAATAAAGCGGTCGAGGGAAACAGCGAAACGCAGACGACGAAAGCCGCTGCCAGAGCCAATCTTTCCGCCCTGAACCTAGACAACTATATAGTTTGAAAGCCTAT
>NZ_JANOJV010000092.1:0-8590 GCF_031418915.1 Chamaesiphon sp. VAR_48_metabat_135_sub
TTAGCCACTCGATCGAGAAATTCTACCGTCCATAACTGAGGGCAAGCAACTGGTGAAAATGGATCGAGAAAAATTGCATCGGCTTTGAAATCTCGATTCTCGTTCCGAGAGGCTCCGCCAACGATTGTTTGCCGTGCATCACCGAATATTAATTGCGCCTTGAATCGATCGATCTCAATTGTTTCTTCCTGGACTAATCGAGTCAGTAATTGAGGAATTGGCTCTTCCCAATCATTTAATAAATTATGTTCGATTGCCGCAGTTGGTACGGTTCGATCGAGTTCGAGGGCGATAATTTCGACTGTACAATTAGGATTCGATCGCCAAATAGTTGCTAATGCTGCGGCACTATTGTAACCTAATCCATAACAAATATCTAAAATCCGTAAATGACCGCGACTGGCTTTTTCTGCTAATAAAGTCGGCATCGCATATTTAAAAATTGACTCTTCCTTCGCACCATATTTACTATGGAAAGTCTGCCCAAACTCCTGCGAGAAAAATGTATAAGAACCATCGTCGGTAAGACAGGGATCGAACTGGGGCATAACTATTATTTAGCTCGATTTAAGTTAATTGATAATAGCACCTATATTTACGCCGCAGACTAAGATAATTCTTGCCGATCGTCTAATCTGATTGCTAAACCAGTATCTCGATCGAACAGATGAATTTTATCTATAGCGACAGATAGCCAAACTTCTTCACCAACTGCCACTAATTTATCTGGTGAAACTCGAACTTGAACAGTCAGATCGGCTGGCTCTAAATCCTTAATTTTGACGGCAATGTAAGTATCATTACCCAATGCTTCTACCGTCTCAACAATCCCATGAAAATTTTTAGTTGCAGGTAAACCGATCGTCAGATGTTCGGGGCGAACACCCATTAATAACGAGCGACTAGCATACTGATTTAGTAATTCTTCCCATTCTGCTTCTAGCGTAATCCGAAATTGTTTATTGCCGATCGATAGTGGTAATTTTACTTGAACGGGAATCAAATTCATCGGTGGCGAACCGATAAATTGAGCGACAAAAATATTGGCGGGATGATTGTAAATCTCTAGTGGGGTATCGACTTGTTGAATTTGCCCCTGATTCATCACGGCAATCCGATCGCCCATCGTCATCGCTTCAGTTTGATCGTGGGTGACATAGATTGTCGTCGTGCCTAATTGACGTTGCAATTTGACGATTTGAGTGCGAGTTTCTGCGCGTAATTTGGCATCGAGATTAGATAATGGTTCATCCATTAAAAATACCTGAGCATCGCGCGCGATCGCTCTGCCTAGTGCTACCCGCTGTTTCTGTCCCCCCGAAAGTTGCTTGGGAAACCGATTTAATAAACCCTCAATTTGCAGCATTTCGGCAACTTGTCGAACTTTTTGGGAAATGATTTGTTCTCGTGGTGAAATATAGCGAAAACCACGGGGAAAACCTCTGGTAATTTCGACGAGAAAGTTCTCCACCTGTGGCGGTAAACCATCCGTTTTTTTAGCTAGAGCTGAAGTGTCGAAAGATTGACTCCGCCGCAGTCCAAAGGCAATATTGTCATACACCCGCATATGTGGATAGAGAGCGTAACTCTGAAACACCATCGCAATATCCCGTTGCTTGGGGGGCAAATCGTTTACGAGTGTCTCCCCAATCCTAATACTCCCCGCAGTCAGTGTCTCCAAGCCCGCAATTAGCCGCAGGAGAGTACTCTTACCACAGCCAGATGCGCCAACTAGCACCATGAATTCACCGTTGTTTACAGTCAAATTTATCCGCCGGAGGACACTCTCAGGCACGGTGAGATCCGCTGTTTTGGGCTTGCTCTTACTCTTGGTAGCAGTAGGAGTATAGCTTTTGTAGATATTTTCTAGAATAACTTGGGCCACAGTAAATCGCTGTCAATTACGCGAGAGTCTTTATCTTCCCACACTATCGCAAATAGCTTCTCTAATCGATCGATTCTCCAGGAAAAGCTAATCGAGATCGAAGCGATCGAACTAATGCAAGAATGATTAACTAACAGTGTCTTTGGCGCAAAGTATCTACAAGATTGGGGTTGAGGGATGAAAAATATCCAGTTGAGATGGTTCCATTACCGTAGATTGCGCCAGCAGCAAGTGCGGTGGTGTGGGATGCTCATGGCGGTGGGATTAGCCTGCTGGATCGTCCTGAGTGGACGCTCGATCGTCGCACAGCAGCCCGATTTCACCATAAATGAACAAAGAATTGCGATCGTGGCTCAATCGGCACCTGAAGCCCCAGCCAAGGTGGATGACTCAAAATTAAGCGAAGCCGATCTGTTAAAGTCAACCCCGATCGGTAAATCACCCATTAAAGTATCAGTTGGGCTGCATATTAGCAATCTCGCCGATATCAATCAAACCGCTGAAGCTTTTGATGCGGCTGGATATTTGATGTATAGTTGGCGCGATCCGCGTTTGGCTTACAAACCGCAGCCTAATGAAACTAGCAGAGCTTCTAGTTTAGATAAAATTTGGCACCCAGCCATGGAAATGGTCAATTTTAAATCTTCGACGAATTCAGATACATCAGTAGATATTTTGCCGGATGGAACTGTTCAGGCGCAAGAGCGATTTGCCAAGACGCTTTCATCTGGGCTAGCATTACAAAAATTTCCATTCGATCGACAGTCGCTCCAAGTTGTTTTAGAATCGCTTAAATATGACGATCGATCGGTAATATTAGCGGCAGATCCTGCTAGAATCAGCATCGGAACGGATAGCTTTGTTTCGCTCTCAGAATGGCAGGTTGGGACGGTTACAGGCACTAATAGTAAGTCTTTCTTTCCACCAGAAAAACAACACTATTCACGGGTGACAGTAAAGGTTCAAGTCAAACGTAATTATGGATTCTATGTGCTCAAGGTGATGATGCCACTGTTGTTAATTACAATTGCATCTTGGTCGGTATTTTGGATCGATCCGCAGGAATTTTCTACTCAAATTGGAATTGCTTTTACGAATTTGTTAACGGTAGTTGCGTTACTATTAGTGATTAACGATACGCTACCGCGTGTGGGCTATTTAACACTGATGGATGGATTTACAATGATCTGTTTCATGACAATTTTAGTGGCAATTTTGGTGCTGATAATTGCTCATCGATCGACAACCAAGGACGATCGCGATCGAGCATATAAAGTTCAGCATTTAGCCCGATCTATCGTCCCGATGGGATTTGTACTATCGAATCTAATTTTGGTTATTAGTATGAACTCTTTACAGAGTTAGAATAACAGTCTAGTAGTCTTGGGCGTAAATCAAGAGAATATTCAGATGGGGATTCGGGAATTTCGCCGCCTAGTACTAGATTTTAATAGAGAGTAGGAGCGATCGCTCCAAGTCACTTACCCATCCTAAAACCCCAATTATCAATTATCAATTGAATAACGAGGTAACTTGTGGATCTAGATCTAAACATCGTCAATTCCAGTCAGATCGAGCCACAGGAAGCACTTCTATCTACATCCACCGCCATTAAGCGCATTCCCGCCAGTGATATTCGCCGCAGTCTGAAGGCATCATCGATCGATGGTGTATTTGCAGCCGTATTTACCAACCTTACCAGCGGGGTTTTACTGAGTAATTTCCTGGTAAATCTTCAAGCAAGTTCCTTTGAAATCGGGATTTTATCCGCGATTCCCATGCTGGCAAATATCGTGCAACCCTTTGGAGCCTGGTTGAGCGATCGATTTAACAGTCGGCTGCGCTATTGCTCTAGTATCTATTTTCCCTCCCGATTTATTTGGGTATTCCTGTTACTTGGCATTGCTCTATATAGTCGCGACATTATCGACAATCGATCGATGGCAATCTGGACGATGGTGGTAGTTGCCTTCAGCCATCTGTTGGGAGGGTTGGGGAGTGCGGCTTGGTTAAGTTGGATGGCAGTGTTAGTACCCAGACAATTGCGCGGTAGATATTTTGGCATCCGTAATACTGCGGCTAATTTAACTAATCTAATTGTGGTGGCGATCGCTGGTGTTTGGGTAGCAAACTATCCCAGGGGCGAACTAGAAGGATTTGCGATCGCCTTGGGAGTTGGCATTGTCGCAGGTTTCATCAGCATGGCTTGTCAATGGCAAATGGTGGATATTAATCCCCAAATGTCGCCAGCGACTGACAGTTCCACTGCACAGACAGCGATACAACCAGCATCAGCGATCGCTACCATCTCTCAAGATCGTCACTTCCAGATATTTCTGCTCTATTTCAGTTTGTGGATGTTTTCGCTCAATCTCAGCGCGCCATTTTTTAATCTGTATCTACTCCAAGACTTATCGATCGACTTGAGTTGGGTAACGCTCTACAACAGCTTAACATCAGCGGCGAACCTCGCACTGTTGATTCCCTTTGGACGCTGGAGCGATGCAATTGGCAATCGAATTCCGCTGCTGGGCATGGGACTGGTGATGGTAATATTACCCCTGCTGTGGCTATTTGTGGGTACAGATGCACTTTCTCTCTGGTTGGGTTTGCCCCTGCTGTATATGCTCAACGGCGGTGCGAATGCGGCGATCGATCTGTGCATTAATAATCTCCAGATCGAAATTTCTCACGATCGACATCAAGCGCAATACTTCGGGATTACAGCGGCGATCTCCGGTATCAGTGGTGCATTGGGTACCGTTGTCGGCGGCGGACTAGTTGGCATCGATGCTTTGGGAGGTTTGACAGGTTTATTTGTCATCTCCAGCATTCTTCGGTTGTTGTCTCTCATCCCCCTCATCTGGCTCCAACCAGAAGGGGAGAGATTGTTGGGGCTGAAATCGTTTTAACCACTATTATCGATCGTGCTTTCTTACCCTTTACCCCTTACCCTTTCCCTTTCCCCTTTCAATAAGATTAAACGATCGCCATAAGTACCGGAGAGCCGTTTCCCCCTCTCCCCGTCCCCCCGTCTGGTAGGCTAATGATAGCTAGTTTTAATCATCAAACATTTATCATTACGCCATGACAACTATCTCTGTCGCCAAATCCAGCCAGGTTAAAGAGGGTGAAGTACTCCCCGTTAAATTTGAGAACAAGAAAGCCATCTTGACGAGAGTAGACGGTAAAGTCTACGCTGTCGAAAACAAATGCCCTCACTTGGGAATGCCTTTAGCCAAAGGAAAAGTTTGCAATAATGCCATCACCTGTCGTTGGCATGGTGCGACTTTCGATCTGAAAACAGGTGAAAATGTCAAGTGGGTGGACTCTTTTGTGGGAGTTCCGTTACCTGAATGGTCGCATCAAGTACTTAGTGTTGGCAAACAAGCTCAAGGACTTAAAACTTTTAATGTTACTGAGGAGGGCGATGACGTGTCGATTTATATTTAATAAATCCAGACTATTAATGATGTTAGGGAAAAGGGATATGGCTCGTTAAGTTCCTGTCCCCTTTCCCCTACTTCACTAAGGATTTTGGATTTGGTGCAAGATGTGAGTATTGGTAGGAAATTGGTTGATCTTAACTAGCAAACTGATAGTCTTCAGCCGCCAATAATTGCCAACTGTTGCCATGTTCGGGGCGCAGATCTAACACAATTTGGTGATAGTCAACTAGACTGGGGCGATGACCGACACTAATGTAGGTAATGTCTTTGCTTTGCAGTAATTCGTATAGCCGTCGCTCGTTGGTTACATCCAAAGCACTAGTGGCTTCATCGAGGATGACGTATTTCGGCTGGCTCAGGAGAATCCGCGCAAAAGCTAACCGCTGTTGTTCACCTTGAGACAGGACAGCCGCCCAATCTTTTTCGGTACTGAGTCCACCCATCCGCTCCGATAAGTCTTCCAGGTTAACCGTTGCGAGTGCTGATTGAATTTCCCCATCGGTGATATTTTCCCGCAGGTTGGGATATTTCAACTGTTCGCGCAATGTCCCCAAGAGCATATAGGGCTTCTGCGGTAGAAATAGAGCTTGAGTATAGTCGGGACTTTCGATCGTCCCCGTACCATTGCGCCAGAGTCCGGCGATCGCCCGCAGTAGCGAACTTTTACCACAGCCGCTGGAACCCACCACGAGTAAGGATTGAGGTGGCGTTAGCTCGAAGGAAAGGTTCTGGAATAGAGTCTGCTCGGCATTGGGCGTATTCAGCGTCAGCCGATCGACCTTAAAATGAGTAGAAGGATGATTGATAATTCCCTCACCACCGATCACAGCTCTAGACTCCTGTTGTCGGAATCGTTCGTAGAGTGTCCCTAATCGCTCGATACTCGCTGCAAACGAAGATATATCCTGAATCCGCGTGGGGATGATGGAGAGGGCATTTAGCACCATTTGGAAGGCAAATATGCCCTGACCGATCGTCCCAAAATCCACTTTCTTGGAAAAATATAAGGGTGCGACAATCAGGTAGGGCACCAACCGCGCAAAATATCTGTAGGCGTATTGAAAAATATCTAGTGAGGCAAACCAAATGAGCAGTAAATTATAGTTTTTAATTGCTCGATTCAAACGACCTTCAACTTGACTGAGTTCTAAATTTTCACCCCGATAAAAGGCGATCGATTCAGCATGATCGCGGACGTGAACCATCCCATATCGAAAATCACCTTCGAGCCGCAATTGGTTGAAGTTAATTTTAATCAGTTTATTACCGATCCAAATGGCTAAAATACTGCCAATGGAGACATAGCCTACCAATCCAAATGTGAGTTGAGTAGAAATACTATAGAGAATACCTGTAAAGGCAATTAGATCTAGAACTGAATCGAGAATATCTAAAATCAGATCTAAAATAGTCGTCGTGAAAGAATTGACATCTTCAGTCATCCGCTGATCTGGATTATCGATATCTGTATTTGCAGCATTTGAGTCAATCTCATAATAGGCTCGGTTGCTGAAATAATCTTTTAATAGAGTGGTAGTAAGCCATTCACGCCAAAACAAGGCTAATTTTCGGCGAGTATAACGATAGCTAATCAGAATTGGAATCGCCACAATTAGAGTAATACCATATACCCAGAGAAACTCCCAGAATAATTTAGGATCTCTGCCATTGAGGGCATTATCGATAAATCGAAACACATAGCTCAACAGGACATTAAGGCTACTGACGATGAAGGCGAGAAACAGTAACAATCCTAAAATCAGCCATTGTTTCTCTCGTCCTTGTAGCTTGTGTCGATAAGCATAGAAGATGCCGCTACTCGCGATCAGTAGCACCAAAAATATATAAGCAGGTAAAAATGTCAGCAGATTTTGAAAGATTTCGATCGCGCTTTTGCCCAGACTGGAGAGAAATTTTAGGTAAATAATCTCATTTACCAACCCTGCGAAGAATTTGGGTGAAAATTGGAAGCCAATTAATGATAAGCCGACAACAAAGAAGAAAGTAAAAGCAACAACAAATACTAGTTGTGTTAAGATTAAAAATAGAAACTGTGCCGAACTTCTCGCCCCTGGAGGATAAAAGTAAGGTTGGGCAATTTCGACGAATCGCTGCCAAAGTTTACGATCGAATCGAAATTGAAGTAGCGGTTTAGACTGCGGTACTGCTGTCATAGCAATTGAACCTAAAAAGGACATTCGGGAGTTGACAACGATCTAAGTCATTGCGCTTACTCCTTGAATGGATCTTAATATAATCGATCGAGGGATAAAAGAGATGAGTGAACAGAAGAAGAATGTAAAATTGGACGATCGGACCTCAGATCGGTAACGCCATATATTTAGTGTTTTTATTGTTTGACTTAAACTCGGTCGATTAAATCTTGGCTGTCAGTAAGTCTAGTAAATCGTTGAGTTGGGGTTTGGTTAGCACGATAGCCACCCGCTAATTTGCTGAATATCTGGAATTTCTAGCAGTGGGAAGGATAAAATAATCCTGATAATCGATCGCTCTTAATTATTACAAGGTACATAAAATTAGTGACTGCACCAACCGCGCATATTCCATTAAGAACTCCATTGTACGATCGCGCGATCGCCCTGAATGCCAGAATGACAGCCTTTTCTGGTTGGGAAATGCCCGTCCAGTTTAGTGGAATTATCCCCGAACATGAGGCGATTCGCGATCGAGTGGGGATGTTTGATATTTCCCATATGGGTAAATTTACCTTGCGAGGCGAATCAGCGATCGAACAACTGCAAAGGTTGGTTCCTTCCGATCTAAGTCGGCTTCAACCTGGGCAAGCTCAGTATACGGTGTTATTAAATCCCCAAGCTGGGATTATTGATGACATCATCGTCTATCAACAGGGTGAGGGCAATGTCGTCGTCATCGTCAATGCGGGGACGAAAGATAAGGACAAAGAGTGGTTATTGGCTCATTTAGATCTCCAGTTGGTAGAGTTCCAAGATCTGTCCGCAACACAAGCTTTAATTGCCGTCCAAGGACCCGAAACAGTCCAGCATCTGCAACAATTAGTTGATATCGATCTGACACAGTTAACGAATTTCGGTCATTCCAGAGCTTTTATTTTTAAAAACCCCGCTTTTATCGCCCGCACTGGCTACACTGGCGAAGACGGATTTGAAGTGATGGTCGATCCCGAAACTGGGATTAAACTATGGGATGCACTGCTGGCATCTGGTGTAACGCCTTGCGGCTTAGGGGCACGGGACACCCTCCGATTGGAAGCAGC
>NZ_JANOJV010000093.1:0-21447 GCF_031418915.1 Chamaesiphon sp. VAR_48_metabat_135_sub
TTTCTGCACTTCTTCCCACAGCGCAACTATCAGAGCATCTTTAGCTTCTGTGTCTAGTTGTTTGATGTCGGGCAGTTCTTTCATAAGGGTACTCTATCGCTTTTTCCGTTTTTGTCAACCTCCCCCTAGTTGAGCAATTACGTTAGATATTATCTATAGTATCAAGCGGGATCTAATTGCTTCACTCCCAGCAAATGACGGGATCGAACTTTGGCTGGATAGTAATAATATTAATGGGCTAATGGCGAGTGATTCGTCACCATTTAAAGTTGTCAACTGGTGGTGTAGCTTTGGGAGCAATACATCGCAGCAGATGTTTATCGATTTTGTCACCAAATATCCAAATATTCAACATGTATGCGTATTTAACTTAGGGATTACTAGTGCGGTTCCTAACTGGGATAGATTCGATCCGTTACCTCTGCTAGACAAATTTTCGCAGGATGGTAAAGTTAAAATTGCTAACATCCTGACCTGGCTTGCAGATCCGGCAATTCTTGAAGCTGTAGATCTCGGTACTCCGTTACATGAAATTGTCAAGAATGGATATCAGCAAGGGAAGCAACTCAATCCGATCGTGAAATTGAAAATAGCTAAATGGTTGGAGGATAATTGGCAATCTTTTAGAAATACGGGATATTTACCTTGATTAATTATGTATCATCGGGGGGAGAAGTAGTCGATCGCGCCTTGCAAACTCTGCTGACGTGTTATGGAACCTCATCTCAACGGCATGTGTTTCATAAGCTCCCTGACTGGCAATTAGATGAGTTGATGTGCGATCTTCAAGTTCACGCGATCGTGTCTGAGTGCGATCCTGTCGGATTTAATATTTATCTCGAACGTCTACCTGTGAGTATCGATACTCGCGCTCACTGGTGGCAAATTTTACCCCCATGTCATCGGGAGTTACAAAAGATTGTTTCTTTAGTAGCAGGATTTACTACTAAATATCGGCACTTAAAATATAGTTTTTTACTGAGTCAAGCTTATGAAGCAGATATATGGAAGACGATTTTTACGAGGATCGATTCTCTGACCCTAAGAACGATCGGTCAAAAAAACATCCTAGTAAAACTCCCCGATATCGATCTTCAAAAACTCAATTATACGGCTTACGGACAGGTACGCAGTTGTCTAATTTATCCCCGTTCCGATCGATATACCAATGCTAAAGTTGCCGATCTTTTATCAACTATCTGTCAACTTCACCCTTTTTATTATTATTAAATTTCATTTTGCTCTCCTATAGTTTAGAGCTAGCCTTTGCAGTTCTTAAATCGTGGCAATACTGCCTATATTTTCGGGAGTAATAAATAGGCCGATCGAATGACAATGAGGTTGACGGGAGCAGCGTGAGAGTTTCGATAACTTTTATGCTCGTGAGGGCATAGTTGTAAGCTTTCAAACCGCTCGTGCTTGTGTCGCCAACGTACACACGTTATGGTAAAATAGGATTAAATTGCCAAGGTATTGAGTATGTCTTCTAACTTACGGGCAGAAAGGCTAGATATTCGCCTTTCCCCAACTGCGAAGAGGTTGTTGCAGGCTGCGGCACAATCTCGTCATAAAACCCTCAGTGAATTCGTACTGGATACTGCTCTGACAGAAGCAGAAAGTACTCTGGCCGAACGACGACAATTTAGTCTCAACGATGAAGAATGGGATGCTTTCCAGGCAGCCCTTGATGCTCCGCCTCGTACTCATACCCGTCTGCAACAACTGCTAAATACGCCCAGTGTGTTCGATCGATGTCCATAGCCGCAGACGATTCTCAGCCAAGGATCGAAAAACTTACATCTGGGCAACCAATCGCCGAATTTGATTGTGGGGTAGAGGCACTAAATCAGTTTTTACACCGATACGCATCCCAAAATCAAAAGAAAGATAGTGCCCAAACTTGGCTGGCATTAATTGGCGAACGGGTGGTGGGTTATTACACTCTAACGGTGGGAGAAGTCACGCATTCTGAGTCACCGGAAGGGTTGAGTAAAGGGTTGGCACGTTACCCGATCCCAGTGATGATCTTGGCGCGGTTGGCTGTCGATAATCGTTTTCAAGGGCAAAAGCTCGGACAGGGTTTATTGCTGGATGCTTTGCGTCGAACCGTAAATGCTGCCGACATTGCTGGAATTAGGGCGATGCTCGTTCATGCTAAGGATGAGACTGCGGGCAAGTTTTATAGTCATTTTGGGTTCGAGCCATTTCCAGCATCGCCACTGACTATGTATAAGTTGCTTAAAGATATCAGATCGATGATGGGTTGATGCGATTAGCATCGCTATTTTGCCTTGGTAAAGAGAAAAATCATCGGGTGCTCTCGACCCATCGGGGTAAACTTCGTCGAGCAGTACTCCCAAGTTTTTAATCCGCGCCATCTTGGCAACGTCACCAGCTAGCTCCGCTGCAAATGAAACCATGAAGAAGTTTGTTATCCTAAGAGCAGCAATCTTAGAATAGGAATAGATCGTGGTTAAAATAAATTCCATCGAAGACATTTTCTATAAAGAAGGCGATCTTATCCCACCGCCGCCGCGCACCTACACCGAGGAAGAAGAAGCCCAAAATATTGAGGATGAGAAACTAATGGCTGAGGTTGACATGGAAGGATGGGCATACGAACGATCGTATCGACATGAAGACTATGACGATTTGGGCGATATGCTCGCCGATGGCATCGATATTGACGATGTTCCTGAGTCTTACTATACGAAGGGAAATAAACCCAAACGAGACTTTAAACCTCTTACTAGATTTACTCAACCCTTCCCTGATGTAGAAGAAGATATCATCCACTGGTAATTTTCCACGATCGTCATGCTCCAGTTCCAAGAATTTGACTTAAAGACTGGCAAAGACCTCACTGATTTCGCACCAGAAGGAGATCGAACGCCAAGGGTGAAATCGGTAGAGAATTGTTACTTAGAAACGTGGCTCCAAACCCATCGGATCGAACCTCAGAGTTTGCAGGTCGCTAACTTCTACAACGGGGTAAATGACTCAGATCGGATACGGTTGGAAGCTCAAGGGAGACATCTCATTTGCACCAGTGGCAAATCTGGGTACTTTACAGATCGGACGACTGCGGATCTGATTGCCAAAGGGGATAAGAGCCGTAACATCCAACCGATTTACACAGATGGCAAGCGCAGTGCCCACAATGCAGTTGCCTATGGCTCGCTGGTCGTCAGCGATGGGAAAGCAGCCGCTCAAACAAAATTGGGTAGTTCTCGGATTTTAATTATCGATGACGAGCAAAGAGCGAGTGGTGCAGCTCCACTCAAAGACCGCGATGGGCGCAAGATTCCCACCAAACAGTTAGAAGACCTCTACGACAAAATGGGCGACGGTACGATGTTGGCATCGACCAAGCTCTTGCGCGGACTATTGTTAGATAAAGAAGTATTGTTCGCCATAGATCGTGGATTGCACCAGACTGACGACAAAACAGATGAGGATCTGGGTGACTTAGGTGAATGGATCGATGCAGCATTTGGGGATTCCTCAGATCCGGATTTAGCCGGAAAGCTGCTGGAGGAATTTAAGTGTACGGGCAAAATCACTAATTATTTTGTCGATCTTCAAACCGCCCAAACGATCGAGAAAAAGATCGATCGGATCGCTCGGAGTGCCGTACTACAATTTCGTGCCGCCACGCCGGATTTACCTGGAATTGCCAAAGGGACTGTAGCTACTAGTAGTTGGTGCGAACGATTGGGTGTGGATGCGATCGTCTCAACTAATGATATCAAGGGCGACGACGGTAGATTCAAGCAGCCAGGTATTATCGAATTAGAGAGTTTTTTATGGGTCAATCGGAAGATTAAAGCTGAATACTCCAATCAATCGGTGGGTGCTCAAGTCAAGGGGACTATCCCCGATGCGACACTCAACGAACTCAATCCGATGATGGCAGCCAAAGCTGCCGAACTTGCCGATGTTGCGATCGATAATTGGCAGGTGGCAGCTAAATTCGTAGCCAAAGAAGAAGCAAGACGAGAGCGCGAGTTAATTATCGATACACCCGAAGGAATCGATGGTGTGGACGATGACGAACCGCGCAACAATCGAGCGACACTTTCCACACTTCTCAAAGCCGATAAGTATGGGCAGCTCAACCAACTCCCAAACATCAGCCGCCAGCTTAACAAGTCGCTCAGACGCGACAGGTTAGATGTAGCCACTAGTGGGATCGTCGTCCCCGCTACGATCGCCCAGTATCATAGTAAGTTAGAGCCGTGGGAGATCTGCAATCGCGACTTACCCCACGGCGCGATCGTTGCTTATTACAGATCCCCATTTCCCAATGTCGGTGCGGCGGCAATTGCGATTAATAATTTAGAAATCCTCCGCGATCGCGATTCCGAAGCGTTCGATAAACGCGGCGTAGCCTATATGAATCCCTGGACGGCAAAACATATCGCCATTACCGATTTCGATGGCGATCGCAATGGCTTCTTCGTTGGTTATCTAGCAAACGACAATCTCCCTCGCCAACTCCGAGAACGACTGAGCCATTTACCCCTCACGGGTGGCGAACGTTATGAAGCAGGTAGAGATGTTATCGCCCAAACAATCCTTCAGCCAGATTTAGAACGCGGGAAATTTCCGCTAATTTATCGAAGCCAATGCCCCCGACCGCAAGCCGTTACCGTTGGCGAAGCCTCTCCCTTGGAGAATCGCCAAAGCCAAAAAAACCGACCATCTCTGGCATGAGGGCGAGTCACTAACTCAAGCTATTTGGCGAGCCTGGGATATTACTGCCAACAATCCGACTGGAAAAGTTGCCAACCAGTCGATAATCTTGCAATCCCTCGCATCCGAGACAATTTACATCGAACCGAAGCGGAAGATCGGTTTGCTCAAGCAAGTTGGCGCAGCTTACAGTGAGATTCCAGTTGAAGAGATTCCCAGCGATGAGTACCTAGTCGAGCGTGGTCTGCCACCGATGCAGCTTGCCTCGAAGATCGAGAGCATCGTCCAGGCGAGTAGAGAGATCGATAAATTACCAGTAGCAGATCGACTGGCATTTGCCGAGCGGAATTTAGATAATGTCAATCGACTTCTCAAAGCCTATTGTGACAGTGCGGTGGCCAAAAATCTGCAAACTGCCGTCGATACAGCCAAAAGTAGTGTCGGTATCGATGAAGCAATCCACGCCTTTGGCGAACGCATTCAGTACAAGTCGCACCAGCTCCGCCAGAATGTCAAAAAACCCGATATTTATCTCACCCGCGACCTCCCCACGAATACTCAAGAGCCGATTGGGTGGGCGGTGGAGACTGCCAACCGATTTTACAATGGTGGGCAGCAGCAGCATGAATTACAAGAAATCGAATCAGAAGATTTAAACAAACGGTTTCGCTCGCTGATACCGATTACTCATAATGACGCTCAAAAAGCAGTCGTAGACGAGTTCGCTCGGCAATATCGTAATTGTACTAGGGCGATCGGGCAAATTCAGGATCGACTGTATCGAGAATTACCCCAAGACCAGCAGCCAACGTTAACGATCGTTTCTAGTAGCGGCAAGAGTGTGGTGGTTCAGCGATTGTGCGATGCTGATGTTGCAGGTGATTCGCCAATCTGGGCTTTAGGTGATAGTGAGAGTAATGCAAGGTTTGAGATATATCGCAATGGGGAGAATAGTGACAAAGAGAATTATGCGGTCTATCTAGTAAATGAAACAGATACAATCCCGATCGGATATGTCTCACCAGAGTCAGCAGCCTCGAATAATCTAGATAAGTGTAAAATCGAACAATTTGGTAGTACGAAAAGATTGTCCATATCAAGATCGACGATCGAATTTCATCCACCCTTTACTTTAGAAAACGATGTCGATGCGGTATTTGCTAGTGCAGATAAGGTACTGAGCGAACTGGAAAACATTGCCAATGACAAGCGGATACAGTATGCGTCTGCCGCATGGCATTCCAGCGCGGGGATGGGCATGGCTACCAAAATCTTTGCTAACGAAATTAGCCAACACCTGGATAACGTACCGCCGATCGCGCTCAATCGTCCTACAGCAGCCGCGTTAGAGTTACGAGATGGAGCGGAACTGGCAATTAGGTTCGATCGTGATTTACGTGTGAGTGCGATTTCCCAAAGGGAACGCTACGCGAACGAACCAGATGGCCGCACGATTGACCTGGGCTTGAGTACTTATGGCGACTCACCACTGCTTACCCCTGGCACGGTGGTAGCTGCTAAAATCGTTCGACCCCTCGATCCGAAAATTCACATCCGCACCGAGCTAGGCGAATTTGTTGTCAATCCTAATCCCGCTATTAGCCAGAATCAGATCGAAGACTTTACAGGTAAGTTTGCATTTAATCGTCAGGGCAAGGAGATTTCAGTCGATTATCTTGGTTCTGGGGGACGACGGATACCGATCGGGGTGCTAGGTAGAGAGTTAATCAATAAAGAGTCCAAAGCCAAGCTCAACAGTGGCACTCATCTACTCAAAGGCACGTTATCGCGTGGCTCGAACGAGAAAATTCTTGAGATTCAAGTCAAACGCCTCATCGACCATCACCCCGTCTCCAGGATCGATCGCGGGGAACTCATGCCACTACCGCAGCTATCTACACCACTGGAGCGGGTCGATCCAGCCCCTTCATCACAGCGACGCTACTTGCCAACAGCAGGAGAGCTGCGGCAGCTCTATCAAGCTTCGGAGCTGGCTGGAGATGTTGCGAAGATGGCAGAGATAAAGAGCTTGGGAGTACTGCTCAATGACGTTTACCCCGATGGCGATCGCGCACCGGATGATTTTTCTCATTGGGTTGTAGAAATTCCTGTGCCCGAACAAGAAATAATTGAAACTCCCTCTATATCTACAGCTCAAGAACCTACTGTAATCGTACCCGTTAATAAAGCAAAGACTTCTATCGTAGTAGACCGATCTCTAACTGAAAATATCGTTGGCGAAGCCGCGCCGAGAGGTAATCGCTCGATGTGACATTTTACTAATAAATAGATCTTCGATCGCCAGTCTCAACCCGCCACAAACTCGATCCAGCTTGTCAGGTTTCCAGCGTGTTGCTGCTTGAGGTTGGCACTTTTGCCGATTACTTGACTAAATCCCCAATTTTAAATCAGCGCAGACGATTATTAGAACAGGTCGAGCGGGAATTTTTATCGTCAGTATCGTCAGCCAACCTTGTAACCCACTGCTGTTATGTCGTTCGATGGCTGACGATATCTTTAGTCCGATCGTCAGCCATTGAAAATATCGTCAGCCTTACCGTCAATATCGTCAGCCATTAAAATATCGTCAGCATTATCGTCAGCCCCAAGAGCGTTGCCCTGACTAATTTTTGGTGGAAAATCATGCTCGGCTGACGATACTGACGATAAAATTACCACTTTACTCTAAGACGATCTTCCGAGTTCCCGCTTTTCCAAGTCGATCCTCTCGGACATCGAGACCCAAAGCCTTGAGATCGGGAGATTACCTGCGACGAAGCGCGGCTACGCCAAAGAGGTTTCTTAACGCTCGAACCTCGCCGATTACCCCAGCAGAAGAGTTAACTAATTTATTGGGCGGCATAGCCGCATTTAGACGAGGTAGCGCAATCTTCACTTGCGTTACCTCGTTTATTTATCTGGAGCAATCATGGACATCGAAGCCGATTTACCCGCCAAACAGACGCTCGAATCCACAGAGTACTTGCAATTATTAGAGGAATTAATGCTCGAAATTTGCGAGTCATCTCATAACGATCGCCAAGATTATTATCACTCTGACCCTCAGTATTAATCACTTGTTGAATGTTTAGTTGGAAACGTTTACAGATTTCATTTTTATGTATCTGCCTACCGAATATTAACCAAAAAATTAACTGAGAGTCTGTCAACTCTCAGTTTTTATCTGAAAAATAATTTCACTCAATATCATAACCATCGAACGATGAAAGTACTACCATCAAATTGCTTAGATTGTCCGTTAGCACGTCCTCTCTACGCCGATTGCTTCTCTTGTGGTAACAGCCTAAATAAAGTAGTACGCGGTCATCATCTTAGTACCGCCGAGTGCCACGATGCCGTTCTCGCTCGCCCCCACCGCTATTTCCAAGCGTTACCGCTGCCCGATCTACAAGGTTTGGAACCAGAGTGGGTTGGCGATCGCATCCACTTATCATTGAATTGGCTCGATGTGTTTGATGATGCACCAGGAGCAAAAGACGGTGAGATTGCGGTCGAAGTCTGCCATCAAGACTTACGCATCGGCTATCTGCGGCGAGATACGAATGTCTATTATTGCGAACGGCTAGTTGGTATGCGATCGTCCGATCCTTATTGGCTGGCATTGCATCTGGTTCATCCTGACTATTTGTACCACGTACCTGATGAGATTGTAGCCGACCGCTTGCTCGTCCCCGACTACTTCTAGGTCTTTGGCAGTTCCAATGTTGTGGCTTTTTTATGTAGCTGGAGTTGAAAAATCTGGAGAAAGTCATCGGCAAAGCCGAATCTAGATGAGCGTTAAGTAGCTCGCTTCAATCTTTAGACTTCCAGGAGAAACCAATATGTTCGATCGTTTAACTTCTGCTTACTGCCACTTCATTTGTTTGCGTTCCGGTGAGTTTGAATCTCGCCGATTTTCAATTGGTGAAGCAATTCTTGAAATCTATTTTGAGTTCTTCGCTTAAATCGCTCGACTCAAAAAATAGCTCGCAGATCCCTCGATCTGCGAGCTATTTTTTGCGTGTTCTCGGCAAAGCCGTATCCATTCGACCGATTCATTATTTTTAGGAATTTTTATCATGACTAATTCTCAGCCCGTCCGCGATCGCTTTGCCTCACCCGAATATTGCAATCCCAATGCCAAGCTACCATACATCCAAAGCTTGCGCGGCGAGAATCCCGTCGAGTGCGGTTTCTTTGTCAGCCTCGACCAGATGGCTAAAGCAAGCTGGGTTAATGTGCCTGAGACGTTGGATACCTATACCTTCTCTAGCGGGGCGGTAGAGCAAGGCTCGATCCTCCGCCAGCCTCGGATGCTAGTAGTCCCTAAATCTGGATTAATGGCGGCGCGAACTGTCAAAGGTGAAAACGGTAACTCCGAGCTGGAGTTGCTTGGAAAGTACGGTGAGTTTAAAGGACAAGCTGGTGTTACTAATATCCAGATCTTTGAAGTGCTATTGCTCGATTGCGACAATAACCCCCTGCATGAAATCCCCTTGCAGTACATCGCCAAAGGTGCTACTCAAGCCACTTTCTCGTTCCACTACCAGCAGTTTCTCCTAGAGATAGCTATGTGCCACGCTCAAGCCAATGGTATTTCCGCGCGTCCCAAGAACCTCGAATTTAACGCCCTGTGCGTGTTTGAGTTTGAGGTCACGCGCGAGCTAGCTGGTAATAACAGTAACAAAGCACCTGCTTGTAAGGTTGCCACTCATTCCAAGCCCACGATCGATAACTGGGAGAGCTTCTTTCTCGGTCGCAATGACGAACTGGCAAATCGCGTCCTCCAATTGCTGGATATCCCCGTCGAGCCAGCGGTTTTCGCCGCTGCCAAGCCCATCGCCCAGATCGCTCCGGCGATCGAGCCAGTCGTCCAAACCCTTACTGTCGATGATAGTGAGGATGACAACATTCCGTTCTAACCATCTGTCTTATCGATCTTACCTGCGAACTCTGGAGGAGTTCGCAGGTATTTTTATTAATAGAGGTAATCATGTATTCATCCACAGCCGGAGTTGGTTCGAGTTTACAGTATTTAAAGAAATTTCCAGAATATCAAAATAATCAATTGCTAATCTTGGCGGGTCTAGAGATGACGATCGCCTACGAACTATTGGAGGCTCGACGAAGAATTTGGTGCTCTATCTTCTGGAAACGGAGTAATAGTGCTACTAAATTTGCTGTCAACAAAAAGATGGAGGGCATCGCCTTCGATGCTGGTACATCGATAGTTAATGCTGGCAAACTGCTTAACCAATACTACGAGGAGCATGAAATTAACGATCTAGATCGAGAAGCTTGGAGTCAAATTATTATGTCTTTAATCAATGCCAATTGCTGGCTAAAAGAGCAATTTGGTGTTGATTGTAAGTCCAAACAATTAAAGATCGATCTTTAATTGCCATCGCGTAGCCAGCCGATCCGGTCTGGATCGGTATTCTTGGCTGCGGCTGATATCAATCGAGCAAGCGCACCACTCTACAATCCGATTAACTCACCCCCATAAAAAATATGCGTTCGTATTTAGTGCTACGCCTCAATCACCGCGAATCTCGCCAACGCCTAGTTAACAAGATTGTTTGTTCGCCCAAACAACTGCTTAATAAACTTAACGCTCTTACCGATTCACACGGAGAATACGCCTACAAAACAATCCGCGAAGTTATCGATAGTTACACAAACGATGATTCTTCGATGACAATCGTTGATTTAGCTACCTTAGACTTTGTTTCAACTTGACTTCGCGATCGATCGCTCGATCCCCGAACTGCGACATCAAGCATTGCAAGCACAGGTACTTGCAAACGCCGATTACTATGGCGTTTGCCCCATTTAGAGCAAGATTGTCACTCTAGCTGATGTGCTGCTGGAGTGACAGTGCAGACCATCGGCAAAGCCGAATTGAGTTGAAGCACTATTGCTTCAACTCAGCCATCCTTTGGAGGAATCCGCTCATGCAAGTTAACATTTCCGGTTTAGTCGGTCGTGCTCCTAAGTGCTTACCCGATGATAGTTCGAGCCTCGAAGCTGCCCTGGCAATAACAACTAATGACGGAAAAGATTGGTTTGCGGTCAGATTTAGCAATGCCTTCGTCGATGCTGCTCGAACCATCCGCAAAGGCGACACGATCGCCGTCACTGGCGAGCTGACTTTTGAACCACTCCCCGACGGTTCGACCGCGCCCTTTAAGCCTGTTGTGGCTGTCTCAGATTTGCAAGTGTGCGACCTTGCGGTTGCTTACTAGCTTTTCAATATCCACTTACCCTACCTTTGGAGACTACTCATGAACTCTGCTACTTCCAATCTCGTTATCCTGACTGCTGAAATTAACGGTGACAAGCTGACTGGTACTGCCCTCGACGGTGATATCAAAGTGCTGTTTAGTACTGGTGCGAGCGAAATCTACCAGCGGCTATTCGTGCCCGAAGCCAATCTCGTCGTTAGTGGCAAGTTTCGGCTCGGTCGTGACGCTTGCACTGTTGGCATCGCGACCGCCGAAGACGGCGCGCAAGCTTCGCGAGTGTCATTGCCGTCGTCTCGTTGCCCGTTGCAACCCCTGGCGAGATTGCTCCTCCCGTCGTTGGCGTTGGCGTAGCCTCTGCCTTCGCAGAAGCCTCTCCCTCGGAAACGCAAATCGCCCCTGCTGAAGCTCCGGCTAAATCCAAGCGCAAAACCTCGACCACTCGGAGTAAGAAAGCTCCGAAGATCGCCGTCGCTGCTTGATATTTCACAGCTCGAACAACCCCAAGCATCTAGTGACGCTTGGGGTTGTTCTTTTATCTACCTGTTATCTTCAAACCTTATGAGAACCATCGATAACCCAGCCCAGCTCAAGCTAGACCTATTTACATCGCAGCCCGTAAATGCACAGAGCGACAACATCCCAGAAGTCCGATATCTACATCCTCAACCAATATCGAGCCGCAGCCTCAAACTGGCTGATAAGTTAGAGAAACTAGCAGCCACAATGCAGACAACCATCGACTCAAAACTGCATCCCGCAATCGGACAACAAAACATCACCGCCCGTCGCTCGCGCATTGCCGCTGGAATGCGCGAAGAAGGCGAACGGCTAGCACTCATCCAGCGTTGGCTTGAAGGACTCGCTCAGTCACATCGCACTGGTACCTGTCCTAGTCAGTTTGCAAATATCGACAACCGCAAACAATTAGCCGATCTTGCTAGCATTTACCGCTGGTATGAAGAAGATTCTAAGTATCTGCAAGACTGCTTTACCTACAATTATTCCATTGTCGATCGACTCGCGCAGTTTAGTATCAAATCAAAGTATGAGGCGATCGCGGCTGTGAAACTGTTGGATAGTCTATGCTTTGGCAATCCCGCCCCTGAGATCGATCGCTCTCTAGAGAAGGCGAACGAGCTGCGTCGTCGAGCGATTTATACCAAAGTGCCCGACTTCTTCCCGACTCCAAAGGAAGTAATCGATCGGATGTTGCAGATTGCTCGAATCGATTCATCTCACCGAGTACTCGATCCAAGTGCTGGATCTGGCGATCTCTGTCTTGCCATTCGCAAGTTAGGGGCGGTAATAGATTGCTTTGAGATTAACTCAGATTTACATCAAGCCCTTACTCTGCTCGATTTTCAACCGTTAGATCGCGATTTTCTGTTCGCCACTCCACGACCGATGTACGATCGCGTACTGATGAATCCCCCATTTTCTAAGGATGCTTATATCGACCACGTTCGAGCTGCCTATGACTGGCTGGCTCCTGGTGGCGAACTTGTTGCGGTATTACCCAGTGGGTATCAATCCAGCCGTAGCCTACAGCGTCGGAATTTCTCGGATTGACTCGACGATCTTGGGGTCGATCGTTATGACAATTCCGCCGATGCTTTTACCAAGAGCGATCGTAGCTGCGGAGTGTCAACCCATCTGATTCACCTCAAGCGTTAAGCCATATCTGTCAAGCTCGCATAAGTCCGGGCTTGACGATTCTATCTTATCCACTAACCATACTCGTTGGCGTTCGCGAAGCGTCTCGAAGAGAAGCCTCTTGGCACGAGAATCGACTTATGGATATCCCAGAATTCCCCAATGTTTACAAATCGGCAATTGCCTATCTCATGCAAGCCATAACCGAGCTAGCAACCGAACAAGGCTTTAAACCTAACGATCGGACTGAGATGGAAAAATGGATGAAGGACAACCACCAAGATATTATCGAACGATCGCAGGATTTACAGATGGCATTCTTTAACAAATGCCAAGAACATCATGAGGCAATTGTCAAAATCCTCAGTACTAAAATCTGGGGTGAAGTACATCGAGCCGAAATCGATCGCCAAGTCAAACAAGGTATCGATGATGCTTTGCGTTAGTCTGCCTGACAATACTCGACCACTGCAAGCCGCCGCGAGTTGATTTAAATAATGCCGCTAAATCTAGCTAGGTTTGACGGCTTTTTCCGTATCCACCTATAAATCTAAAATCAACGAGCTTTTAAAATCATGATAACTGGAATATCGCTTCAAGAAATTTATGAAATCAAGAGATCGATGGCAAGTATATTGTTAGCGGGAAAAGTAGAGTGGTGGAAATACACGCGATATAACCTATATACATTAAATAATTGTGTATATCTTCGAGTCGATATATATTCTCCTAACCACAGTTTTGAAGACCTTCCTGCTTCTTTGCGTGTCAATGATACAGGAGAAATTATCCTACACACTCCAAACGGCATAACTAAGAAATTCATTCATCAAAATCTGGCAGAGACGTTAAGTATTGTCAATACTCAAATGACAAATCTCAAGGCTGAATTGAAGAATTTCTAGCCGACAGCGGCAGAGCCGCATCTATTTGAGAACGAGAATTATTGCCGCTAAATTTTCAAAGGTTTAGCGGCTTTCTCATATCCACTACTAACTTATTTGAGGTCAACATCATGAAGACTGGTCTAACTCTCGTCCAACTCGCCGAAGAACTCACCGCTCAACAAGAGTCTAAACGAGACTTCCACGCTCCAACTTCTAGCCTAAGTATGGTCGGCAATGGCAACTTTCAACTAGAAACCAACAATGGTAGTGAAGAAATGCCAGCGACCGACTACGCTCACGCACAAATGGCAAGCCGCATCCAGGTTCCGAAGCCATATTACGATCGGATGCGTCGGGAATCTCCCGATCTATTATCCACCAATGTCAATCATTGGTTGGGTCAAAAGCAAGGCGAAACCTCGCTCATTCGTACTTTGCGGAGCCAGATGCGCGCTTTCTTGAGCAATCGCTACCGGATCGTTGACAACCACGAGATTCTAGCGATGGTACTGCCTGAGCTTGAAGAAATGGGTGATGGCATTCAGATTGCAAGCTGCAACGTCACTGACGAAAAGATGTATCTCAAAGTTATTAACACCAACATCGAAGCTGCTATCTCAGTTGGCGACCCAGTTCAAGCAGGATTCGTGCTATCCAATGGTGAACTCGGTAATGGCTCGATCTCGGTCGAACCCTTTATCTATCGCCTAGTTTGCACCAATGGCTTAACGCTCAAAGATGCCAAGCAACGGAAGAACCATGCGGGTCGTGCGAATGAAAGTACCGATTTGTATGCTTCGGATACCGTACAAGCGATCGACAACGCATTTAAGCTGAAGATTCGTGACTTGGTACGCAATGCGATTAGCATCACCACCTTCCGCAATGCTGTAGCCGATCTGCAAGCCTCAAAGAACGACATCATTACGGGTCATTCAGCCAAAGCCGTCGAACTAACTGCCAAAGCAATTGGATTAAACAGTGCCGAATCGAGTTCGGTTCTCGACCATTTGATTCGCTCTGGTGACTTGTCTCGATTTGGCATGTTGAATGCAGTTACTCGGACTGCTGAAGACATCGAATCTTACGATCGCGCAACTGAAGTCGAACGACTTGGTTCGAGTGTCCTTTACCTGCCACAAAGCACCTGGCACGAGGTAGCAACCGCTAGTAACTAGCTAAAATGGAGAAAAGTCCCTGTAAGTAGCATTACAGAGACTTCTCAAGCATTAGTCAATATCACTACTAATAAGATAACATCATGTCCACTAGTTCGTAACTTTTCTATCACAATCTCTAATCCCATTTAGCACCAGTCACTTTTGAAGACTGGTGCTTTTTTGTATTCTTACTCACATTACCAATTTCTAGGAAATGAGCATTATGTACGAATCAAACAATCAAAAAGTCGAGAAAATTGTCAACCTCATTCAATCTCATGGATGTATTGTTGAAGGCAAGAAAATTAGCTTAGACGATCTACCGCTGCTTTGTCAGGATCTAAATGATTCGGACAAAAAAGAGATTGCAGGTCTAATTCAATCCATTGATGATGAATTATTTCATCTCTACTGCGATCGTCAATATCTAGATAATCAAATCCAGTCTCTAGAACCAGTTAAAGAAAAACTAGCTCGGTTAGTATAAATGATTTCTCTTTGATACTGAGTATTCAAATATTACTACAAAGTGCTGTAAAACCCATCCAAATCTTTTAAAAACATGAAAATCGAAACCTACCAGATTACTGTTGACGAATATCTCACTCGGCTCGACTATGCTGTCATTCGTGACGAAGGAGCACATAAATTAATCCAATTGAAAAACCTTAAATTGGTTTTGGTTGAGGCACTCGATAACCACAAATATCTCATCCAAGAAGTTACCTTGGGTGAGGCAGGGCAGCGATGGGAAATATTGATGCCTCAACAGCGATCGCCCATATTCAAACGCTAGAAGGTGGTAGCGATACTTTCTATAAAACCTGGCATACCGATGATGTCCTTTCCCTTAATCCTAAGCTAAGTCGAGATTTTGCTCGACTAGTCTTACAAATGGCAATGGATAATCATGATGCCACAATTGGAATTAATTGGGAAGTACTCGAAATCTATATCAGTCAAGTTTTAGAAATGCAATCCGCCGGAATTATCTAAAACTTGCCAAGCCTCAATCAACCCTGCCCGTATTGCAAAAGTTACGGGCATTTTGAAATCTTTATTATGACAACAATATGAACCAATCAGAACAATCTCCGATTGAAAAGTTAAGCCCTCATGAAAAATGGTACAGATTAAACTCATTACCTTATGAAATTCAAGAACACATCGTCGAATTACTTATAGCTGCAAGAGGCGATGGACTTGAACCAATCATTGCCAGGGCAAAATTAGATAAGCTGCACGGCATGACTGATGCCAAAATCATTGAATCATACAACACTATTTATAATTTTAATTATGACAGAAACTTCAAATAATAATAATTCTCCTTCCTGCCACTGGTTCGTCCATAACTGGGAATCGGAGATCTTCTTCCCTACCCAAGCCGAAGCAATCGCTCAAGCCAATTCCGATCTTGAATATTGTCAAGATCGAGATGATGGTTCTTGGGCAGATTTCGTTGAAGATATCTATGTTGGCTATGTCACTCATCAAGCCAAGCACAGTGCTGACGGATATTCATTGCGATCGACGTTGGATAACGATTCTCCAGAGGAAAGGCTTTGCCAACGAACGATTGCTACAGTTTTAGCAGCTTTACGCCTGTTGCAATCTACTCCAACTGAGTCGATAGATTCTGCATTTTCTGACTACTTTGAAGATCATTCTCAATTGTCATCTGAAGAAATCGATCGACTGTGTGAGATGCTTAATTGTGATGAAGTTATTTTGTAGTAATTTAAGGATGTAGAATGGCAATAAGCAATGAATTCCAAAATTTTCTGGTGGCTAGATCGATCGCCTTGAGGAGCTTGTCTAGCTCCTGTTCCCGCGCGGTGGGATTATTTCGCAGTAACATTTTTATCAGCGGGGTTTTATCGTCTTCCTTATTGAGGTAAGTCGCCACCGCTGCGGTTATCGTTTTGTCTTTGTATGCAGATGTGGCGAGCTGAATATCGTTGACAATTGTTGCGAAGCCAAGATCGGTCGAACGCAACCGCCGATAGATCTTATTTTGAATGACAAAGCAGCTCGAATTCCGATGACCCATCATAATTACCCCTAACTGGCGATCGGCTAAATCGCAATGCTCCTCATAAAAAAGTGCCAATCCACCACCTTCAGGATGGCAATTAAAGTACTTGAGGTTAATTTGCAACCTGCCCATTGGTGTGTCGAAGTTTTTAAACGCCTCCCTGAGATTTGCTTCGAGAATGTCTCGATCTACCAGCTCGCCAGCGGGGAGCAAACAGGAAAGGAAAAGTCTAAATTTTTTACCGACATCGATCTGAGCTAGTCGAGCTGCTACGGTAATCGCTGCTAAAGTACGCCCGATCGCATTGTTGGATTTTGGTTCGGTAAGGTTCAAAGTGGAACGAAATACCTCTTGGGCTAATTCCCCAGTGGCATAGTAACGATCGTTAGTCCCAATAAAGGCATATCGAGCTGGATCTAAATTGAAGTTTTGACGATACTCCTGCACATCATCGATTGAAACCTCGATGATCTCTGGCTGCATCATGAAGTATTGAGGAGCGTCGGTGAGTTCTTTACTGTAAAACACCTTCAGCGCACTACTGCCATAATCTATGACTGCGTACAGATATTCCACGAAATTAATCCTCCTCACTTCTCTAATTTGGCGATCTTCCTGAGCGGGTTAATCGGCAAGTCATCATCAGCTTTGTCAACTTCGTCAACTGCATCTTTTTTGAGCTGATGCAGATCTGCTGAAGCAGCACTTATGCGATCGAAACTTACCTCCGACCGGATATTTTCGCTCGCTTCTATGGACATCCCCGCGTCCAGTGCCATAATTTTTACTCTCGATTGTAAGGTGTCGATCGATTTTTGGTAAGCTTTCCGAATTTCTAGCGGTGAAGCACCTCTGTACTTGAGTGCATAGGGCAAATAAAATGCCTCGACAGCTTCCATTATGTCTGCTTTCATCTGCCTACAGCTTTTTAAATATTCAAAGAGAATCTTTTCTAATTGTCTGCCCTCGTTAACTCTCCATTTCCAATCTGGCATTTTGTTAGCTTGAATTTACTACTTTTTTTGTGGGTATTCAGTGGATATTCAGTGGGTCTGTAATGGGTATTTAATGGGTATGCAATGGGTCTGTTGTATTATCTCAAGCCTAAAATACTAAATTTCATGGGGGTCATTGAATGGGGCTAGTTTCAACGTAATCTCGATTTAATTTTACGCATAGTACACATTTACTATAATAACTGTAAATTGGGCGATAATAATAAGCGTGAGGGAAATTAATACTCAAAATAGTTTCAAGACGAAGTTAACAGTAGTGCAAATAAAATCAATAATGTTACAGTAAGACTGATGCTAACAGCAAAAAATTGTAAAGCCAGTGCAGCGGTGCAGTATTTCACTGACTATTACGATCCAGGGCAAACTCGGTGGTTTGGAAAAGGTGCCGCCGAACTGGGATTAGTCGGTGAAATCGATCGAGAATCATTCGAGCATATTTGCTACGGTCGATCGCCTGATGGCAGCAAATATCTGGGTACGAAGGGCGACCCCGACAAACGCCGTGCGGGAACGGATTTTACTTTTTCCGCTCCGAAATCTGTGAGTTTGACTGCCTTAGTCGGCGGGGATACCCGATTAGAGAATGCCCATCGGCTTGCCGTCGAGAAAACTCTGGCACTAATCGAATCACGCTACGCGCAAACCCGTATTACCAAAGATAAGAAAGTAGCAGAAGTCAAAACTGGAAGCCTCGTCGTAGCTCAGTTCGACCATATTGAGAGTCGCGAACTCGATCCGCATCTACACAATCACGCCCTGGTTTTGAACCTAACTCAAGCAGAGAATGGCAAGTGGTATGCCAATGACAACGATCTAATTTTTCAGAATAAGAAACACTTAGGTACGATTTATCAGGCTTACCTAGCAGCCGAAGTCAAACGACTGGGTTATGAGATCGAGCCTCGTCCTCACGGGATGTTTGAGATTAAGGGCTACAAGCTGGAGAATTTAATCGAATTTAGCAAACGCCGGATGCAGATTCTCGCTCAGTGTTCAGCCAATAGCACTTGGCAGACGCGGGAGGATAGTTGGGATCGCACTCGCAAGCACAAAAAACACATCACCTCAACAGAGTTAAAAGCATGGTGGCAGAAAGAAGCCAGCGATTTAGGCATTGAAATCGTCAAAGCCGGAGTGCCGACAGTTGCCCAGCCCATTTCCTCACTGATCGCGCAGCACTATATCGACGATGCGATCGCTCATTGTTCCGAGCGCAGTGTAGATTTTCGTGTTGAAGATATTGAGAAATTCGTAATTGCCCAACGATTGCCGCTCGATATTGCTGACATTAAATCTCTGTGCAACGCTCGACCGGATTTAATTAAGCTCGATCGCAACTACACCACTTTTAAGGCACAAATACAAGCTGAAGTTAGCGATTCGGCAGCGGATGGAATCGCGCTGAGGCTCCCTCAGCGTGCGTTCCACCAAGCAGAGCCGACGCTTCGCGAACGGATACAGGTTGAGCCGTTGCTAGATAATGTAAATGAAAGCGAAGCTGAATTAGATAAGCAAGTAGGTGTCAGGATTCCTACTCATGGTGGCGGTGTGAGGGTTCCAATATCTAGGGAAGATGAGCTTGACACAACTCCCGTTCGATAGCGACCGATAAAGACAATTTGCCACTTCATTGAGAATGCCAACCCAGAGCTGACGACCACACACGGTCGAACTCAATTCCCGCACCAATGGCAATTGTCGGTGGCATTAAAAAATCATGGAGAATCGATCCGATTTGGCTCAAAACCAAGTCCTCGTCTGTCAGTTTCCCCTTTCGCACGAAAGCCACCCATTGCCGTTGTTTCGTTTCATCATCGGCAAACTCACTCGTCAATGCTAGCGGCGGAGCGATTGGGATCGGGGTGCGCCGACGAGCGAATGTGGCAGTAATAGCTCGACCGAGCAGACTTCCCTCAAAAGTGAAGTGTTGGGATAGATACCACAGATCGTAAAAGTCCTTCATTCGTGTATTCCCGATCCCCAACAGCACCATTGCCTCAAACTTTTCAGCGATAACAGTCTCGCGGTTGTAAGCATACAGTTGAGGTGTGGGTAGATCCGAGAGCATCGCGGGCAAACTCATCAGTTGCGGTGCGGGAGTGACGATATCGCCAAATCCCACATCGATCTGTAAATTAATCCGCGTCGGGGTACCTGCGATGAATGCGGTGAGCCGAATCCTCACGCCTGGATACTCTCGATCGGCTTTAATCGATTCACCTTTTACTGTCGTCAGATCGAACTCCAAGCCATCTGGAACCACATCAGTCTGACAAACCGCTCGAAAGATGGCTTCTATTTCTGTAATTGAATTATCTCCCCGACATAATAGATCCACATCTTTAGTCGTGCGGTGGGGTGTATCGCTCCAGAGAATGAATAACATCGCTCCTTTGAGGATAAACCGCTCTCCCGCAGCAGAGCAGTGTAATCGGTACAATAATCGTTCGATGCCATAGCGAGTTAGAACCAGGTTGAAATCCTCTCTCTGAGCTTGAGCGAGGTTTAACAACCGCTGGCGGACTGAAGCTGCTAGATTTCGTGGCTGATTCACGATAGATACTCCAGGTAAGGACGCATCACTTTACTCATCCGACAAATCTTGGCATACGACCACAATTCATCCATCGAGCAGCGGCGAGACTCCCAGCTTTCCCGCAGAGCTTCAAGGGCCACGTCTAGCCCGATCTTATGGCGATACTTAAAACAATCGACGATCGTTTTGGCTGGATTGAAGATCAGCACTGGAGTTCCCTCGATTGTGTGAGTTTCAATCCCCTCACTCAATGCTAATCCCGACATATACACCGGACGCAGGGTTAGTATATCCGAATTGGGACGGCGGGCATGAACGTCGATCGCCACCCAGACTTCAAAGGGTGCCTGAGTCCCAAGGCCGTGAAACTGTAAGGCAGAGAGCAGACAAATTACCCCACGATCTACTCGCTGACTGGCAACAGCGAGACTATGATATTCGGTGAGTTCGGCATCAATGTATGTGTACATCCCCCGACCAGATTTGAGCAGTACGCCCCGATCTACCAAGCGGCGCAGATCTTCGGGATGAATGCCACCTGCGATCGCATCGCGAGTCCGAATCGTACTTTGAGATTTGGCGAGATTGAGAATTCGTTGCTCCAGAGGAGATGCTCGATTTGACTCCATGAATAACGTAGGTAAATACTTACTATTACCGACATTATTACACGTTTCGATCGCGAAGCGCGCCGCCAAGGCGATCGAAAGCACCTAAATCCTTGAATCGATATCGGGGTGAATATCACCACTGGTGATAGTTCGGAACCAGCGGTGATAGGGATTGTTGTCAGTGAGAATCGGAATGGAAGCGTTGGAACTTGTAATGTTAATTTTGACCCTAATGTGGGAAAATTTAGTAATACCAACTGAGTTAGATTATTGCTAAAATATCTGTATTTTGTAGGCTATCTGAAAAAATTTTCAAATGAATTGCGCGAGTAATATTAATGACTGATAAAAGAGCCAGCCATAAATATAAACCTACCGTACTCGATATTTTTTGTGGTGCAGGTGGTATGAGTTTAGGTTTTAAAAATGCTGGGTGCCAAATTTTAGGTGGAATTGACAACAATCGGTATGCAGTCGAAACTCACCATCAAAACTTTCCTTTATCCAAGCTAAAGTTGCCACATCAAGATATCAGAAATATCCAGGATCTCAATGAATTAGGCTTAAATCATGGTGAAGTAGATATTTTAGTAGGTGGCCCACCCT
>NZ_JANOJV010000094.1:0-3443 GCF_031418915.1 Chamaesiphon sp. VAR_48_metabat_135_sub
AATATTTATCTAAAACTCGATTCTAATTTACAAGTTATTCACTCAACGATCGATACATCCACCCTATACGGAATCGAGCCAACGTCTGATAAGTTATTTTATGCTTTTGAAAATCAATTTACGCCTTATCAGCAATATGTAATTGGTAACTTACCAGGCGTAGATTTAGTTACACAATCACGAGATCGAGGAACCTGTCTACAATCGATCGAGATTAAATTAACAGCTTTACCAGATCATACCACTTGCGATCTTGCTGAAGATAATTATGGATGTGAAATTGTCATTAGACCCGATACGATCGTATACTTAGCTTGCAGTATCATCGATAGCTTTAAGGGTAAACTCGATCTACTCAAAAATATCCTCGATCTTTATCCGATCTCGATCGATGATTGGACAGAGCCGAGTAGTGTTATTCCGAATATTCCGAGAATGATTGAGGCTCTAGATGCGATCTCATTATCACTATTAGATTGTCAGAAACCATTATTGATGCAGCCAGTTTGGAAAACAATAGGTAAATCACCTAAGTTAGCCGAAAATTGTTTAGATGTATTTATTTGGAGCGACTTAGCCTTCACTAGATTATTTGTCAATCTAGTGAAATCGGAGATCGATACATATGGTAATTGTAGAAGTATTGCTAGGCATACGCGAACATCGATCTGGTTATTTAAAATGATTGATGACTTTAGTAAGCACAGCGCATTTAATCATCGAAAAATTATAGATTCTTTATCTTACAACACTAAAAATGATAAAGCATTTGCTGTAAGTGGCAGAGTCACACAACCATATATGAAATCGCCATCTCTAACTAAACCAAGAATTAGGCAATCTGAAATCAAAAATATTATCTTAGGCGGCGGACAAAATCTACTAAGCCCAGAACGCCGATTTGATGCGATCGTGTATAACTCATCAGACTTATTTGATTAATAAAAATATATATGAGAACAGTAGATCTATTTGCTGGTTGTGGCGGCTTATCTCTGGGATTTCAACAGGCTGGATTTGATATTGTCGCAGCCTTCGATAATTGGCAATCTGTTATCGATATATACAAAGACAACTTCACTCATCCAATCTTTAATCAAGATTTAGGAGATCCAGAAGGTTATAGATTGATCGCAGATTTTGCTCCAGAACTAATTATAGGTGGCCCACCTTGTCAGGATTTCTCTAGTGCTGGTAAGCGAAATGAAAATCTTGGCAGAGCAAATTTAACTAGAGATTTTGCTGACATAGTTTGTCTAGTTCAGCCAACTTCGTTTGTGATGGAGAATGTCAGTCTCATCACGAGAAGTCCCATATTAGCTACTGTATTAGAACAATTCAAAAAAAATGGGTATGAATTAACATCAACTATTCTAAATGCTAGTTACTGTGGAGTGCCACAATCGAGAAAGCGATATTTCCTCATTGGCAAGCTAGGCGGGATGAATGATAATCTAGGTATGATTTTGAACCAAAATCAGTCTAATAATCCGATAACAATTTTTGATTATCTTGGCGATAGCTTAGAACTTGAATATTACTATAGACATCCTAGAAGTTATCAGCGCAGAGGTATATTCAGTATTCATGAGCCTAGCCCTACAGTTCGCGGTGTCAATCGTCCAATTCCCAAAACTTATCAAAAACATCCAGGCGATGCTTGCGATCTAAATGACCAATTACGACCATTAACTACGATCGAACGTAGTTATTTACAAACTTTTCCTAAAACCTTTAAATTCAAAGGTAGTAAGTCAGATTTGGAACAAGCGATCGGTAATGCTGTTCCGGTGAATTTAGCTAAATACGTTGCTAATTGTATTAATAAAAGTATCGATTGTGATGCCTTACAAGAGAGCCTACAACAAGCAACTAATAAACAATTACAACTATTTTAATTTATCTAGTAAAGACTATGGGAAAATCGATCGCCTACTTTGCACCTTCTAAAGCCATGTAGAAGCTATGGATGGAGACTTACCCGCTGTCTTGCTAAATTAAGTTGACGAAGTTGCGCAACTTCGTTAAATTTAGAATAGGTTGACAAAGTTGCATAGCTTTAGCAACTAAATAACTGCGATCGCCATAAAATACCGCAAAAACTCCTTGGTATATAAGTTATGAGTGTTAAAACCTTAATCGATTCGGCAAAGCCAACGCTATCCGATCGAGTGCAATCCTCGACACCAATCGAACAAAAACTGATTGCCAATTTACTCGATACCTCGGCACAGTTTAAAGGTACTTTAGCAACCGTGCTACAGGAATCAAAGCAGCGGAAAAACTTACATCAATTTTGGCAAGAAGTAATGGATGTAGCTCTAGCAGCTAGTCATGCTAGTAATGTTGCCGATCGCCCTCACTCTAGTAGTTTTGAGTGGACGATCGCGGCTTTAACTGCACCGGAACTATTAGCCGAACTCGCGCCTACAGATCCGCTAGCAGCAGCACGACTCCGAGGGATGAAAGTCAAGCAGGAACTACTATATAGCGACGGGAAACCGTTACGCAGTGAAGAAGTTGCCCAATTATTAGGAATTTCTCGACAGGCGATCGATAAACGGCGGAGTAAGGGCAAACTTTTAGCTGTTTCGTTGGGAAGACGGGGTTATTTCTATCCTTTATGGCAATTTAAAGATGGGATTGTATTGACTGGACTCGATCGAGTATTGGATGCACTATCTAAATTCGATCCTTGGACACAGTTGATGTTTATAAAAACTGGAGATTTACGGTTAAATAATCGCACTCCATTGGAATGTCTAATTGCTGGAAATATCGATGTAGTAGTATCCGCTGCTGCTTGCTATGGTGAACCAAATCCAGCCTGAAGATCCGCTAATTCCCCATCCATCGCCACCAATAGATTTCAATACTAGAGAGTTACCGATTCTTAGCAGTCAGGGGACTTGGTATCGACTGAACGATCGGGAATTTCCTTCTAGTCTATATTTCGATCGATCGGGAAAGGGTCGATTCGATAGCCCCGCACAGGGCTACGGTATTTTGTATGTCGGGGCAGATGTCCATGCAAGTTGGATTGAATGTTATGGTAGAACTCTCGGAGAGAAGGGGGTATCTGAAAATACACTTAGGCAAAGAAATTTATATGCGATCGATAGTCGGCGTTCGTTGATATTTGCTGATGTGACAGGAAGTGGTTTAGCGAAGATGGGAGCCGATGCAAGATTATCATCTGGCTCTTATCCTGTCGCGAGACAATGGGCACAGGCAATTCACGATCATCCTCAACAAGTAGATGGTATCAGATATCGATCTCGTCATGATGATGAACGTTATTGGTAATTGCTCAACTAGGGGGAGGTTGACAAAAACGGAAAAAGCGATAGAGTACCCTTATGAAAGAACTGCCCGACATCAAACAACTAGACACAGAAGCTAAAGATGCTCTGATAGTTGCGCTGTGGGAAGAAGTGCAGAAA
>NZ_JANOJV010000095.1:0-27253 GCF_031418915.1 Chamaesiphon sp. VAR_48_metabat_135_sub
GATAATCCAGTTAAAATGTGCTATTGCCCTAATCTTTATTCTCCTTAACCGATCGTGTCTAAAGTTCTTGTTTCCGATCCCATCGACCAAGCGGGGATTGATATCCTATCGCAAGTCGCTCAAGTAGATGTTAAAATTGGCTTACCGCCTGAAGAATTGGCGCGGATTATCGGCGACTACGATGCGATTATGATTCGATCGGAAACCCGTGTCACTAAAGAAATTATCGAAGCTGCTAGCAATCTCAAGATTATCGGACGTGCAGGTGTTGGGGTAGATAACGTCGATGTCCCCGCCGCTACCCGCAAAGGAATCGTCGTAGTCAATTCTCCTGAAGGTAACACGATCGCGGCTGCCGAGCACGCACTGGCGATGATGTTATCGATGGCTCGCTACATCCCTGATGCTAACCAATCGATGAAAAGCGGACAGTGGAACCGCAAGCAATTTGTTGGTACCGAAGTTTATAAGAAAACTCTTGGTGTCGTCGGATTGGGTAAAATTGGCTCCCATGTCGCCACCGTCGCCAAAGCGATGGGGATGAAATTATTAGCATACGATCCGTTTATCTCCGCCGAACGTGCGGAACAGTTGGGTTGTAGGCTCGTGGATTTGGATACTATTTTCCGTGAGTCAGATTATATCACTCTACATATTCCCAAAACGCCGGAAACGGCTAACCTGATTAACGCCGAAACATTGGCAAAAATGAAACCCCAAGCGCGGATTATTAACTGTGCGCGGGGCGGAATTATCGATGAAACCGCATTAGCTACAGCGCTCCGCGATGGTACAATTGCAGGTGCGGCGATCGATGTATTTGCCACCGAACCACTAGGCGAATCTGAATTACGATCGATCGGTAAACAACTCGTCCTCACGCCCCACTTAGGCGCGTCTACAGCAGAAGCACAGGTAAATGTGGCGATCGATGTTGCCGAACAGATTCGGGACGTGTTGCTAGGGCTACCAGCCCGCTCTGCTGTAAATATTCCTGGTCTACACCCCGACGCGCTCCAGCAACTAAAACCATATCTCCAACTCGCTGAAACGATCGGTAATATGGTTAGTCAACTAGCTGGCGGACGGATTAACGATCTCCAAGTTGGCTTATATGGCGATCTCGCCGAACAACAAACCAAACCCATTATTACCGCCGCACTCAAAGGTTTATTATCTCCCGCACTACGGGAACGGGTGAACTATGTCAACGCGGGAATTGAAGCCAAAGAACGCGGAATTCACGTCTCCGAAACTCGCGATGCTTCGGTACGCGATTATGCGGCTACACTCAAATTAGTTGCCAAAGGTTCTCTAGGTCAACATTCAGTTACAGGTGCAGTTCTCGGTGATGCTGAGATGCGAATTATTAGTGTCGATGATTTCCCTGTCAACGTGGTACCTACTCAAAATATGCTCTTTACCGTGCATAAAGATGTACCTGGAATTATTGGGATTATTGGCTCTCTCTTGGGTAAATTTAATGTCAATATTGCCAGTATGCAAGTCGGACGCAAAATCGTGCGTGGTGATGCTGTCATGGTATTGAGTCTCGACGATCCATTACCCGATGGAATTCTGGCAGAAATCAAACAAGTAAATGGGATTAGTGATGCTTATACTGTCACACTAACTAGTTGATGTTCGATCGTTACAGCAGTTCCGGCTGTCATGAGGTACATTTTTTATTCTTAACCTTATCACTGACTAACTTTCAGAGATTAGACTACATCTCATAGCTGCTGGAAGTGCTGTAATAGTTAGTAATTAGATTCACAACAATCTTGCCGACAGCCGATCGCATTATGGTACTGTGGTGATGAATTATAGTTCGATCGCCACAGTTTACTGTCTGAATTCAGCGTCGATCGATCGGTAAGGATTTCATTCCCCCTACCAACAACCCGCAGAAGATCTAATCCCTAACCCCTAATTTATACGTCGATACATAGAATCATGTCTAATAGCTGGTGGGAAATTAAAATTGATTGCATACCCGATCTAGAAGAAAATATCTTTTGGAGATTGAGCGAGTTTGGGTGCAAAGGGATGTCTACGCAACAACAAGGCGATAAGATTTTAATTTCTGCTTATATTCCCCAAGTTCAAGTCAAACTATTAGCGGTATCCGATCTCTCATTACTATTGGAAGATGATGCTAGAGAAATTGGTTGTCAATTACCAGCAACTAAGTGTAATCTGATTGATGAAGAAGATTGGTCGAGTAGTTGGAAGCAACATTGGCAACCACAACCGATCGGCGATCGATTATTAATTAATCCAGCTTGGTTAGATACGCCGACAGATCCCGATCGAATCACTCTCCAACTCGATCCTGGTGTCGCCTTTGGGACAGGTACTCATGCAACCACCCAATTGTGCTTAGAAGCCCTCGAAATGCGCTTACAACCTGGTACAAATCTGACAATTGCCGACATCGGTTGTGGCTCTGGTATTCTCTCTACAGCAGCATTATTATTGGGTGCTAGACAGGTTTATGCAGTCGATAATGACCCATTAGCAGTCAAAGCAACTGGCGAAAATCGCGAGTTAAATGGCATCGCACCAGAAAGATTAATTGTCGATCTAGGCAGTATCGAAACACTTCAGTCGATGATTCCCGAACCTGTAGATGGTTTTGTTTGCAATATCTTAGCAGATATCATTATAATTCTAGCTCCTTCAATGTCAGCACTCGTCAAACCTAAAGGTTGGGCAGTTTTGAGTGGGATTTTATCGAGTCAAGTAGCTGATGTTTCTCATGTGCTCGAACAAAATGGCTGGACAGTTGGCACAGTCTGGAATCGTCAGGAATGGAGTTGCATCAATCTTAAGTATAAGTAGTGGATGGTGGATGGTGAATGGACAGATGGGAGGACGCAATCGTCCCAAAATCCTAACCCCGAATCCCGAACCCCGAACCCCGAACCCCTAATCCCGAACCCCTAATCCCTAATCCAAATAGCTCTGTGAACGGGTAAACCTTTATTGAGGGTGGCTATTTCTCGTTCTGTAGGTATACCTAGCGGATTTGGCTCTAGCCAGTCGGTTTGAGTGCGACAGAAGGCTGGATTTTCGCTAAATCGATCGCACATTTCTTGGGCTACCCATTCGAGATCCGATTGTAAAAATATTTCGCCACCAGTGGGTAAATAGCGGGCGATATCGTTGACTAATTCTGGTTGAACGACACGACGTTTGGCATGTCTAGTTTTGAAGCAGGGATCTGGATACTGAATGCTGATGCGCTGTAGTTTTCCTGGTGGGAGCGATGCGAGGAGCGTAGCTAAGGAAGTATTAATATTGCCAAAGACATAGTGCAGATTGTTCGAGCTGACTTCATCCCGTTTTTGGTTGGCATAGACGACGAGAGATTCGCGAATTTCAATCCCTAAATAGTTCCACTCTCGATTTTTCTCAGCCAATTGTAGCAAAAATCTTCCCCCGGCACAGCCAATATCGATATGAATCGGCGCAGACAAATTAGCATAAATTACCGACCAATCGGGCGGAATTAGAGACTGTTGATAGATAATACTTAGGGGATTAACATGTTGCCTAACTTTGATCCGAGACATGGAACTAGCAATAATGTAAGAAATAGATTCTGTAAAACTTTCCCACACATAGATAAAGCTAGTAAATATCGGATGGCTACAGTCGCTGTCTAAAATTTACTAGCAAGGTGCGGAAATAAAGATCGATCGAGATGATGACTCAAGCAACCGATGGGGAGCTATATTTTAGATAAGTTATCATCTCAAGATCGTTCTCTACTCTTGATGATTCTCTCCAGGGAGATCCTAGGCTATCGAGATACATCCGATAATTGGGGGATAGATCGCCTCGGTCTATTCATCCCCATCTTTGTCGATTTGTTTGAGATGAATGTGCTTGCGTCCGAGGGAAATTTCAAACACATCGCCTTCCTTCAAGCCCATCTGCTTGGTATAAGCAGCACCAATCAATAAGTTGTTATTAGATTGGACGGTGATTTTGTAGCTAGCACTGCGACCGCCACGACCGCTACCAACAGCTTTACTATCTAGCTCGATGCCTTCAGCATCAATCATCGCGTTCAAAAATTTCATCATGTTAACGCGCTCGACACCGTTCTTTGTTTCGGTGAAGTAGCCACATTCACGTGCTTTATCTTCTTTGCTCGTACTGCCGAGGTCTTTGACTTTTTGGAGCAGTTCTTCGCCAACTAGTGGCTCAATATTTTTCTTATTACTCATTAACTTAGATTTAAACCTAGGGGATCTAACGCTATCCGGCGTTGCGGTTTTGCTAAACTAGACCTGCAATTAGTTATCGGAGGTTGCTATTAGCACTTATCTCCATAGTACACTGACTAGAGCAAGTTTATTAACTATCTCTATCTAAAATACCATCTTTTTTAGATTGGAACGAAACTTATGTTTAAATATCAGGTGAATAGTAAATAGTCGATAGTGGATAGTGAATAGTGAATCGAAAATAGTGGAGCGGAGTTATCGCAATCCCCATTGTCTCATTTGTCGATCGAAAAGTAGGGGTAATTAATGAATTACCCCTAATAGCTTGCGTTATTAAAAAGGGGAGGGGGATTGGGGGACGCACAAAAATCTGGCATCATCCCTCAAATCGGTAACTCCAGATTTACGATTACCTCCGGTACGCTCCCCGAACGGCATAAAAAGCCATAAACTTGAGAGTACCACTTCCATCTGTATTTAATTTTTAAATGAATTTTCAATCCGTCGTCGCTACTCTGAACCAATTTTGGAGCGCACAAGGCTGCGCAATCGTCCAATCATACGATACGGAAAAAGGTGCCGCCACCAAGAGCCATCATACTTTCTTGAGATCGATCGGCCCCGAACCTTGGTCGGTAGCTTATATCGAACCCTGTCGTCGTCCTGGCGACGGACGTTATGGCCAAAATCCCAATCGTTATCAGCAATACTATCAATATCAAGTCTTAATCAAACCCTCGCCAGACAACATTCAGGAGGTGTACATAGACTCACTCCGTGCCGTGGGTATCAAACCAGAAGACCATGATATTCGATTTGTAGAAGACAACTGGGAAGATGCCGCAATGGGTGCGTGGGGAGTAGGTTGGGAGGTGTGGCTAGATGGAATGGAAGTGACCCAATTTACCTATTTCCAGCAGTGTGGTGGGATTGATTGTCGTCCGGTATCGATCGAGATTACCTATGGTTTGGAACGACTGTGTATGTATCTTCAGGATGTAGACTCGTTTGCCAAGATTCAATGGAATGATACAATTACCTACGCCGATATCTATCTCCAGTCGGAAATCGAGCAGTCTACCTATAATTTTGAAGCATCCAATCCCGAACTATTATTTACGCTCTTCAATCTCTATCAGCAGGAAGCAGAGCAACTGATTGCCAGAGAATTGGTGATGCCAAGTTTGGACTATGTGCTCAAATGCTCCCATACCTTTAATATGCTAGATGCCAGGGGCGTAATTTCAGTTACCGAGCGAACGCGGTACATTGGGAAAGTACGCGGTTTAGCCAGACAAGTCGCTCATCTCTATCTAGCGCAACGCGAACAGCTAGGTTTTCCCCTTATGGCTAAATCTCCTGTAGTGGTGTAAGAGACTTCCAATAATAAAATCATTCCAGCATTTTCGAGACAGCCGCCAATCAGAATATCGGTTAATTGAGATTGAGATTATTAATTATTTGGAAGTCCCTAAGGGAAAATACTCAGAAACATCTGAGACCTAGATGGTGGGCAGCAGCTCCCGCTCGGCAAACCCGACGGTTTAGGGAGACAAGACAGTGCCCACCTCACATCTATTGTTATTCACTTTCAACTTTCAACTAAACCTAGTCTTCATGATCGTCAAAAGGATCTGATAATTGTTTGGCTGGAGGACCAAAAGAAACATATAAACCATAGGCAGTTGTGAGAACTACCATTGCACCTAATGTAATGCTAAGAACTGTTGCAGATTCCACGATCGATTCACCTTTGGGATATTACTACTCCTATAATGTTACTGAATTTTACAAAAATTTACCAAAATCTCAGAATTAATATCAATCGATTTCAGATCTATGTTCGCAGAGGCTGTGCTAACACATAGCAGCACCCACTAAAAACCAGAACGGGATCGGTTGTCGAAAACTGGAATTTTCTTTGGTAAACTAAGGATGTGGAATGGTTCCACCATCCAGATATAATATCTATATAACATCATCGGTGACGCATGGCACAACGTACTAAATTAGGAGATATTCTCAGACCTCTCAATGCTGAATATGGTAAAGTCGTTCCTGGTTGGGGTACTACCCCAGTAATGGGCGTATTTATGCTACTATTCCTGGTCTTTTTATTAATCATCCTCCAAATCTACAATAACTCTCTCGTTCTTGATAGTTTTTCTGTTGACTGGAGTGGCGGAAAATAGGATAAATTCTCCACTGGAGAAACGTGACTGGAGATTGGGTGAGGGGAGTGGATGCAATCGATCGGCAGGAAACTTCCGATGCTTTGCACCTTTAGGAGGTTAACTCTAACCCCATACCCGATCGATCGCCACTGGGCCATAAATATCTGTAAATTTGGATACAATGACGGTATAGGACTGACGATTATACTGTCCGATCGAGTGTAAGGAATAAGATTATGAACTTTTTTGGGATCGGTTTGCCGGAAACTATCGCGATCGCTGTTGTCGTATTATTGGTGTTTGGTCCCAAGAAATTACCAGAAATCGGTAAGAGTCTAGGTAAAGCCATTAAGGGGTTCCAAGAAGCCTCGAATGATTTTCAGTCTGAGTTTAAGAAAGAGGTAGACGCGATTGAATCTGCGGTGAAAACGCCCAGTCAACTCGAATCGACAGAGGCTGTCAATCATAAATCAGATACTAATACTTAATTATATTTAGAGCAAGTACACCTTTGGTAAAAGGGTGAGATCTTCGGGTAATCGATCGACAAAATCCCCGATCCCGTCGGTACCGATCGATTGTAGTGTCTGCAATAGATGGCTACTGTCTTGAATCAGTCGAGCGACATCGATACCTGCATAGATTGGTTGATAATAAGGCAACCTGCCGATACCTTCTCCCAGTAAAGTAACGGCACCTCGCCAGTTGCGATTGTGAAGATGATAGCAGGCAACAGCAATTTGCAACACACCTTGGTAGAATTTTTTATCTGGATCGATCGAATCCATCCACAAAGCTTCGAGAGTATCATGACAAGCATAATATTCTCCTGCATTAAATTCATTAATACCTTTTAACCATTCGGGTGGAGCATAATTGTTCATGCGGATTTTGGACTTTACCTTCGTTCTACTAAACGTTCAACACTTCTCCTGACAGAGCGACTGAAATCACGCGGAGGATGCCTTGCGCATGTGTTTCAGTCAGCGATTCGCGCTCTGGAGGTTCCCTCCAGATTGAGCGAATCAAGACAAGACAGACGCTACGTTACGACCACGCTCAGTGCAAGCTTTCAACTTAATTATGACTCATTCTACAGATATTCCGACCCTAGCACGCTGGATGGCTGGAGATTTTAGCAATCAAGCGCAAGCATATGAAAACCCGCCATTTTTCGCGCACATTCGGGTGTGTATGCGTCCGCTACCGTATGAGTTATTCGGTGGAGTGAGTTTATTTCTCGAACAGGCTTATGATTTTATGCTCCACAATCCCTATCGATTGAGGGTGTTGAACTTTGTCATCGTAAACGAGCGGATTGAAATCGAGCATTATAATATCGAACCTGAAGCTGAGTTTCATGGAGCTGCACGCAAGCCAGAAATGTTCCAACAACTCACTCGCGATAAAATCGTTAAGATGCCAGGCTGTACGATGATTACCGAATGGAATGGGAATAGTTTCAAGGGTTATGTAGAACCTGGAAAGGGCTGTAAGGTAACGCGAAATGGCAAAGATACTTATTTGGACAATAGCTTTGAAATTGAGCCGCAGAAGCTAATTAGCCTCGATCGAGGTCGTGATATTGAAACCGACGAACATGTCTGGGGATCGATCGCTGGGCCATTTGAGTTTACTCAGACAGTGAGTTTTGCAGATGAAATACAGCTTGACGTTTAGCCTGTAAGATCGACATTCGGTTTAATACTAGAATTATTTAACTTGTGTTGAATAATGTTAGAGATTAATTCGAGTCGATACTGTATTGTCATCGCGCCGATCGTTAACGAATAACCCAACCTCACACCCACCCATGACATCCCCCTTCACCCCTGCTGAAATCGCTGCTCAAGGTATCAAACCGAACGAATACGAGGAAATCGTCCAAAGACTCGGCAGACACCCCAACAAAGCCGAATTAGGCATGTTTGGGGTGATGTGGTCGGAACACTGTTGCTACAAGAATTCCCGTCCGCTGCTGAGTCAATTTCCCACTACCGGAAAGCGGGTGCTGGTAGGTCCTGGGGAGAATGCTGGCGTAATCGATCTTGGCGATGGACTTCAACTTGCATTTAAAATTGAATCTCACAATCATCCCTCGGCTGTCGAACCATTTCAAGGCGCGGCGACTGGTGTCGGTGGTATTCTCCGAGATATTTTTACAATGGGTGCGCGTCCCATTGCGATTCTCAATTCGCTCCGATTTGGCGATCTCAAGGATGCTAAAACTCGGCGGTTATTTACAGGTGTTGTCGCAGGGATTTCTCACTATGGTAACTGTCTAATTGGAACTGAAACCTTTGTCTGGAGAAATATACAGGGGATTCACTTCGATACGATCGGAAATTTTGTCACTACTCATTTACCCACTGGTGCGGATACATTAGAACTCGCGCCTGGAATTGAAACTCTATCGATCGATCCTAAAACCAACCGTAGTAATTGGCAACCAGTCAGCCGGATTTTCAAGCGTCAAACTGATACGCTGATTAATATTCGCACTTCGCTCGGACGCACGCTGACAGTTACACCAGATCATCCGATGTTGCGGATTGAGGCTGAGAACAAAGTGCGGATTCGTTATGCCCAAACCCTGCGCATGGGCGACGATTTGCCGATTCTTCAGAAGTTACCAGAAGTTCAGGGACAGGCGCGGATGCTGGATCTGATTGAGGCAATTGATCTCAATCTGCACGCCGACAAAGATCTCTGTATCGCCCTCCCACCATCATGGCAACCAACAGATCTGATTCGCACCACCCTAGAATTATTTGAACAATCAATTCAGAAACGCAACCACTACCTCAATACTAAGACCTTCCCACTCGATCGAGTCCTCAGTCTCGAACAACTTTTGGGACTAGAACAAGTCCTCAATTTCTCTCGTGCTGACCTCAAAATCGGGCAACATGGCAAGGATGATTGGATTCCGGCTTTAATTCAACCAAACGCAGCTTTCGCTCGTCTGTTGGGCTATTTTGTCTCTGCGGGGAATGTCTCTCCGTCGGGCAATGTTTATCGGATTTTCTTTAACTTTAGCCATAATGAAACCGCTGCGGCTACAGATGCGATCGAAATTCTCCAAAGTCTGGGCATTCCGGCCAATTCGCAACAGCGCACTTCTGGGATGGCGGTTTGCGTTTCATCCTGGCTATTGGGCTATCTATTTACGCAGGTGTGGAAATGTGGGAATGAATCCACCCACAAACGCATCCCCGATTTCATGTGGGATTGGAGTCCCGAACTTCAGCAAGAATTACTCAAGAGTTTGATTCGGAATAATCCGACAATCCCCAATCCCACAAGCGGCGCAGCTCAGGACAAAATTTTCTGTTCTACCTCCAGTCGTCAATTATTCGATCAAATCTTGCTATTGATGCAGAATCAAGGCATCAATCCTCAAGTCCACCATCGCCCCGCATCTGTCGGACAGATTAAAGGACGTGAATTTCACTACGCAGCATTATGGCAAATTGAAGTCCGCCACGATTGGTTCAGAAATTTAGCTCCAACCCAAACGCAATCAAACTGCCTCGAAGTTGGCGGCGGTGCTGCTACGATCGCCGCCAGCGTAGCAACCGTCAACGCGATGGGAATGGTGAAAATTCAAAGCATCGCTACCCATAATGTCGAAACTTGCGATGTCTACGATGTCGAAGTCGATGGTACCCACCTATTTGTCACCAGCGGCGGCATTATCACCCACAATTGCGTCGGTGTTCCTACCGTTGGCGGCGAAGTTTATTTTGACCCCGCCTACTCTGGAAATCCCTTGGTCAATGCGATGGCGTTGGGCTTGATGGAAACCGATACAATCGTTAAATCCGGCGCGTCAGGTATCGGTAATCCCGTTCTCTACGTCGGTTCCACCACTGGACGCGATGGCATGGGTGGAGCCAGTTTCGCCAGTGCTGAACTGACCGCCGAATCGATCGATAATCGCCCCGCCGTCCAAGTTGGCGATCCTTTCCTCGAAAAATCCCTAATCGAAGCCTGTCTCGAAGCCTTCAAAACTGGCGCAGTCGTCGCCGCTCAAGACATGGGAGCCGCTGGTATCACCTGTTCCTGCGCGGAAATGTCCGCAAAAGGTGGTGTCGGCGTAGAATTCGACCTCGATCTCGTCCCCGCCCGCGAACCTGGGATGGTGCCTTACGAGTACCTGTTATCCGAATCCCAAGAACGGATGTTATTTGTCGCTCACAAAGGACGCGAACAGGAATTAATCGACATCTTCGAGCGGTGGGGACTCCACGCCGTCGTCGCTGGTAAGGTAATCGAGGAGCCAATCGTGCGAATTCTATGGCAAGGATCGATCGCCGCTGAAGTCCCCGCCACCGCCCTGGCAGACAACACCCCGATTTATAAGCGGGAAGTGATGGCAGAAGCTCCAGCATACGCCCAAACAGCCTGGGCATGGACACCAGACCAACTCCCCCCAGCCACCGCCCAAGGCATCGAAATTCAGGGCAAATCCCACAGTTGGAATGATGTACTGTTGACCCTATTAGATACACCTTCGATCGCCTCCAAACGCTGGGTCTACCGTCAATACGACCACCAAGTCCAAAACAACACCGTCATGCTCCCAGGTGGCGGCGATGCCGCAGTCATCCGCATCCGCCCCCTGGAGCCGATCCAAGGTCGCAAAGCCATCATTAATAACCCCAACCTCGGTGTAGCCGCCACCGTAGACTGCAACCCCCGTTACGTCTACCTCAACCCCTACGAAGGCGCGAAAATGGTCGTCGCCGAAGCCGCCCGCAACCTCAGTTGTGTCGGAGCCGAACCCGTTGCTGTGACTGACAATCTTAACTTCGGTAGCCCCGAAAAACCGATCGGCTATTGGCAACTCGCTAATGCCTGCAAGGGTCTATCCGAAGCGTGCAGCGCGTTTGATACCCCCGTCACAGGTGGAAACGTCTCCCTCTATAACGAAACCTTCGATCCAGACGGAAAGCCCGTCCCGATTTACCCTACTCCCGTCGTCGGAATGGTAGGAATCGTCGATGATATTACCAAAATCTGTGGTCAAGGTTGGCAAAATACAGGCGATCGAATCTACCTGATGGGTATCCCGACAGCCGCGAAGACATCCCCCGAAGTGACGTTAGGGGCATCGGAATATTTAGCGATGCTGCACCAGACAGTTGCAGGACAGCCCCCAACGGTGAATTTTGACCTCGAACTCAAAGTTCAAGCCGCCTGTCGTTATGGGATTCGTCAAGGCTGGATTAAATCCGCTCACGACTCCGCCGAGGGTGGTTTAGCAGTGGCTCTGGCTGAATGTTGTATCTCTGGCAATAAAGGTGCAGCAATTAATATTGGTGCTATCGATAATCGTTGGGATACGGTGTTATTTGGTGAAGGTGGCGCGAGAATTATCGTCTCGATCGATCCTAGTCATCAAGCTGAATTCGAGGCTTATTTAAATGCTCATATTACTGATGCTTGGCAATATTTAGGTAATGTTGGCACTGCTGATGACCATTTTCAAGTAACTGCTGAAACCGGATTAATCGATCTGGATATCGCGGCAATTACTGAAACTTGGGCAACGGCGATCGAGCGTCGTTTGGATGTTTAACTTGCTAGTTCCAGGTAACTAGCAACCAGAAACCCGACTTTTTCAGAAAAAGTCGGGTTTCTTACCTCTCTAGTTAGTCGAGATAGACCGAGTTATAGGAATCTATTCCAAATGAAAATCTTCTGTGAGTGCGGCTATGTGATTTATGACAACTCAGCTGCTATTAGCTATAAAGCCAGATTTACAGCCAACCAAGATTCTTTCGATTTGTGCGATAAAATAGAAGAACAAATTAAAAAACTAGTAACAAATATCGAATATGCTGCATCTAATAAAATCGATGTAGATGTATTAGTAGAAGATACAATGACAAATGTATCTGATACCATAATTGATTATAGTCGGACTATCTATCAATGTTCGGGGTGTGGTCGTCTCTTTGTTGATGATAATCAATTTCATACTCATGTTTTCATACCGCAAGATGATTCAGTGCCAAAGAATCTGATGCGCTCAATTAAGGGCGATAAGTGGAGATTTAATCCAGATTGATTTGTATTTATTTTAATTCTTAACTATTATGACTGAAAATAATGAATCTTCAGATCGGCTCGATCGATTAGAGCGGTTAATGGAGCAGCAAATAATTAATATGGATCGGCAATTAACTATTAATGCCGATCTTACTCAGCAGATCAAAGAAATTAGTATCCAAATCAAGGCACAGGCAACATTTCACGACAGGTTCGAGCAAGAATTATCTACCACCAGAAAACTAATAGAATCTAATGCTAAAGCGATCGCAGCGAATAGCACCAGTATTGACAGCGAACGTAAGGCAATTAAAGAATTGCGTCGGACTATTCGCGAGTCGAGATTAGATAATCTCGATCGTCATAGAGATCATCAAGAGCGGACTAATGCACTTTATGATAGTCTCGATGATTTACAGGATGATATCAAAGAAATTGGTCGGAAGATCGACAGAAAAAATTCTTCTGAATGATTACTAATATATCTCATCCCGCGTAGGTGAACTTTGCAGTACTAGCAACACTCGTGAAGCGTATCCGTATATTACCTAGACTGATTTCATCGATATTTGAGATCGTCTCCAGGAAAGTTTATAAACTAGTACTGAGAGGCGTAAATAAATAGTATTTAGATCGATCGAATTAGTCAGATGAAAACTGTGCTGTTGCTGATTCCAAGTGTTTGATTAAAGTAGACTGAGGTAATGGTCCAATAATGTGCTGCCAGGGCAACACTAGATCGAGATCCCAAGTTTGATGAACGTAGAAATTTAGCTCTGGAACTTGACCGCGTAGCTCTTTAAATGCTCGCCGAAAACTACCGATCGAATCTCCATAATTTCGGGTGAGTTCGAGTAAATGAGACAATCGTCGATCGCCTCTAGAAATTATCGCTTGAATTACAGACCAATTATAGCTTTCAGGACGAAATTCAATGCCATTAGGTGTAAGTTTTTTTTGGAGTAATTTCAATCTTTTGTCGGCTTCTTTATTCACTCCAAACCATTGAAATGGAGTATGAGCTTTTGGAACGAACGTACTGCAACCAAAAGTTAGACGTAAGCCTGGAACAGCTTTTTTCAGAGATCGCAGCATCTTAACTGTCTCTTCTACGTCGTCATTTTCTTCACCTGGAATTCCCACCATTCCATAAAGCTTCAGTCCTTTTAACCCACCTGCTTTAGCATTGCTGGCGGCTTGGAATATTTCATCAGTCTCTAACTTCTTATTGACAATTTTCCTAATTTTTTCCGATCCACTTTCGACTGCGATCGTTAGCGATTTACTATCCCGTCTTGAGAGAGTTTCAGCTAATTGAACGGTGACGGTATTCGTGCGAACTGAAGATACACTCAATCGGACATCATCATACTTAGGTTGAGCGAGATGTTCTAGTAATGCTGGGAATTCTGGATGTTGGGTAACAGATGCGCCGAGTAAACCCAAGCGATTTGTCACCGTTAAACCATTATCGATCGCGGGAATCAAAGATTCTTCTACACTAGCGACGCGAAATGGTAAAGTCAAATAGCTTGCCAAACAAAATCGACACATTTCTGGGCAACTACGGACGATTTCCACCATGAAAATATTTTCCCATGCTGCTTTCTCTGTAACGACGGTAGAAACAGAAAGTGTATTGCCGCGATAGGTTTGTTTGGTAATAGTTGGGGGGATATTACTATCGATCGGTAGAATACTGGTAATTAGATTCCCATCATATTCAACCCGATATAAGCTAGGGATATAAATTCCAGGGACTTGGGCAAGATGTTTGAGCTTGGTGACTCGATCGGCTGTGCGAACTTGTTGATAAGCTGTAATAAAATTGCCAAGTAAATCTTCTCCATCGCCGACTAAAATCACATCAAAAAAATCAGCGAAAGGCTCAGGATTCGCACTGAGAACTGGCCCACCACCGAATATCAGTGGATCGTTATCCCCGCGATTGTTACTACGAATCGGAACTTCTAGAAACTCTAATAGATTGAGAATATTGACATAATCTAATTCCCAAGATAGTGAAAATCCTACCAGTTCAGGCGATCGAGGCAAAGATTCATGGGCATCAGTAAATAGTCGCGAAACCTCCAGATCCGATCGCATCGCCAAAGTAGCCCACACCACCTGATATCCTAAGCTAGTAATCCCAACCGTATAAGTATTCGGAAAAGCAAAGATCGTTGGTACCGCATCTCGATCTGGTGATGCAGGTGTGAATAAAAGGTGTTCGGCGTTGAAGATGGGGTTCACGGAGTGGGGGTGTTGGGGTGTTGGGGAGTGGGGGAGTGGGGTGTGTGGGTGTTGGGGTGTTGGGGTGTTTCTTACTCCGTTACTCCCATACCCCCACTCCCTAAAGCCTAAAACTATCGAGCCTAAAGCCTAGATTTGTTTAAGCTTTGTTACCTTGTGTCTAAAAGATGGCGAAATTTGCAGAAAATAAGCGTGTATGGCTAATTGTGGCTGCACCCTTTTTAAAAATCAATTACTCCAAACCGGAACAGTAATTATGGCACTTCAACGTGGTTCTAAAGTTCGCGTCCTTCGCAAAGAATCCTACTGGTTTCAAGATGTCGGGAACGTCGTCTCGATCGACCAAAGCGGCATCAAATATAACGTAATTGTGCGTTTTGATAAAGTTAATTATAGTGGCTTCAGCGGTAGTGCTGGTGGAGTTAATACTAATAACTTTGCAGTCAGCGAATTGGTAGAAGTCTCCGCGCCAGCGGCTAAAGCTGCCAAAAAGTAAGCTACACCAGAACTGGCGACTAGGCGAGGGCGATCGATCTATACTAATCTTTTGTTAGCTAGATCCTAACCCATTTCCTAGTTACCAGCCTAATTACCAATGCCAGAATTACCAGAAGTTGAAACAGTTCGTCGAGGTTTAGATCGATATACACTCGATCGAGCGATTACTGGCACAGAAGTATTATTACCAAGATCGATCGCGCATCCCGATACACCGGATGAGTTTAGCTTTGGGCTACAACATACCAAGATTCAGACTTGGCATCGGCGCGGCAAATATTTATTCGCTCAATTAGTCTCTACAGACACTCAGCAAGCTGCTGGTTGGTTGGGAGTGCATTTACGCATGACAGGGCAATTGCTATGGGTAGAGAGCCATACAGACCTGCATAAGCACACTCGCGTGCGGTTGTTCCTGGGCAAAGATTGGGAAATTAGATTTGTAGATCAGCGCACATTTGGACAAATGTGGTGGATTCCTCCCAGCAGACAACCGGAACAGGTGATGACAGGAATGGGAAAATTAGGACCAGAGCCTTTCGATCCAGCTTTTAGTCTTGAGTACTTTACAGCTAAACTGCAAAAATCTCAGCGCAACATCAAAACCGTCATCCTCGATCAAACCTTAGTAGCTGGATTGGGCAATATCTACGCCGACGAGGCTCTATTTATGAGCAAAATTCACCCCAGTACGCCTGCTGGTAATTTGACAATATCCCAGATTAAATTATTGCGCGAGTCTGCCATAAACGTCCTCCAAACCTCGATCGAGCAAGGCGGCACCACTTTTAGCAATTATCTCAATGTCCAGGGCACCAATGGCAATTACGGTGGGATGGCGTGGGTTTACAATCGTACCAAAGAACCCTGTCGAGTCTGTCAAACCCCGATCGTAAAAATTCGACTAGGCGGCAGAGGTACACACTATTGCCCTGAATGTCAAATTTTAGTTGAAAGTTGAAAGCGGTGGAAGGTGAATGGTGAATGTTTGAAAGCGTCCCCCACACCCCCACATTCCCACTCCCCAACTCCCCAACTCCCCAACTCCCCAACTCCCGAATATGCCTATTGCCCAACATCGTTTAACTGAATTGGCTGGTGTGTTTTTGAAACTGGGAACGATCGGATTTGGTGGTCCAGCGGCGCACATTGCGATGCTAGAAGCCGAAATTGTCACTCGTCGTCAGTGGATTAGTCAGGCGCAATTTTTGGATTTAGTCGGACTGACTAATTTAATTCCGGGGCCGAGTTCTACAGAATTGGCGATTTATATCGGTTATTTGCGATCGGGTTGGTGGGGTTTAATTATTGGTGGTGTCTGTTTTATTGTGCCCGCGATGGCGATTGTCTGGTTACTGGCGATCGGGTACGATCGAGTCCAAGAGATCCCTGCGTCGATTGCCATATTTGCCAGTATTCAGCCTGTTGTAGTCGCATTAACCATACAGGCAGTGTGGAAATTAGGTAGATCGGCAATTAAAAATATCCCCACAGGTATCGCTGGCATCGTCTCGATCGGTTCATTGGTATTTTTCGATCTAAATACGTTAATCGCGCTGTTACTGGCTGGATTTGGGGTCATGATGTCCCAAAATTGGCGAGACTGGGGTAGGGGATTGCCTGTCTTGTGGTTGCCAAGGATCGAACTGCCCATATTAGCCATTTTTCCCGTCGTTGCCTCTCATCCCTCATGGGTGGATGTCTTGACGATTTTTCTCAAAATTGGGGCGACAATTTATGGCGGTGGCTATGTGTTGCTGGCATTTCTCCAACCAGAATTGGTCGATCGAACTCACTGGCTAACATCCAAGCAATTACTCGATGCGATCGCCATCGGCCAAGTTACCCCAGGGCCGCTATTTACCACCGCTACATTCATTGGCTACCTCCTAGCTGGACATGCAGGCGCGATCGCCGCAACAATTGGCATTTTTTTACCTAGCTTTGTTTTCGTCATCCTATTGACCTACTGGGCACCTAAGCTGCAACGATCGATCTGGTTTAGAACTTGGTTGGATGGGGTTAATGCTGGAGCTTGGGGAACAATTGCGGTAGTTGCCTATCGATTGGGAATAAGTACGCTAATAGACTGGCAATCGATAGCGATCGGCATTATCAGTTTTCTGCTACTGTGGCGATGGCGAATTAATGTCATCTGGCTGATTCTAGGTAGTGCGACGATCGCCTTGGTGGGACAATTGGCGCAAGCTCATCGTTAAAACTGCCACACTTTGAGTAAATTTCTTCAAGACTGATGTAGTTAGTTCATATAATAAAAAGCTAGAACTGTTGATTCTCGATTTTAGCTCTCGACTTTTTCGACGATCCTCACCTCGATCGATTGGTTTCTACAGCACTTCGCTGAATTGTGGAGTACACTCTTTCCCCGCTCCCCCCTCTAATTATGCATTTCGATCTACGCACATTAATTCAGACTTTTGGCTATCCACTGGTGTGGAGTATTGTTTTTGCCGAGTCAGGATTATTAGTTGGATTCCTATTACCTGGGGATAGTTTATTATTTGTTGCTGGCTTTGTGTGTTCATTGCCCAACATCGCACTAGATATCCGCGTGATGGCATTTGGTTGTTTTGTGTTTGCTGTTTTAGGCGATAGTGTTGGCTACTATACAGGCAAAAGATTCGGTCGTAAATTATTCGATAAAGAGGATTCCAAGTTTTTTAAGAAAAAACATCTGATGGCTGCGGAATCATTTTTTGATAAGCAAGGAAAAACTGCAATTATCTTAGCTAGATTTATGCCATTTGTCCGTACTTTTGCTCCAATTGTGGCGGGAATTGCCGCAATGCGGTACAAGACGTTTATGTCGTACAATGTTGTCGGTGGATTTGTCTGGGGCGTAGGCTTAACATGTCTAGGCTATTTTCTAGGTGAAATTATTCCTGAAGACAAGATCGACCAATATTTAATTCCGATTGTCCTGGGCATCATGTTTATCTCGCTTGCTCCATCTATTTTTCACATCATCAAAGCAAAGCAGGAAGGTAAGCATTAAATTAGTTGAAAGTTAAAACACAAGTTATTGGAGTTGCTGCGTAGTCCCGTGACCCCACCCCAACCCTCCCCTTAGAAAAGGGAGGGCGCATGAAAAGCCCCCCTTTATAAGGGGGCAGGGTGGTTTCATACAGGGAACTAAAATTATTATGCACCAGTACTTAGTCATCAACCGCCCGCAGATCTTGGTGCAACGCACGCTGAGGAAACCTCAGCGCGATTGCATCCGCTAAATCGCGGGCTACCCGAATTAAGTCCACTTAAGTGGACTTTAAGCTATGAGCACCGCAATTGAATCGCAGGTGGTTGGAGACTAAGCACTAGAGGTTTGACATTTTTCTTTTCTTGCGTGAAACCACCTCCCTCCTTTATAAGAGGGGTTGGCAGGGTGGATTAATTGTGAGGGAATAAAATCTATAATCTTGGTACTTAGTCTTTACCCACCCGTAGATAAATCACGGGCTAGCATAATTAAGTACTGGGCGGGGGACCCGCCCAGTACTTAAGTGGACTTTTGCTAGTAGCCCGCACTTTAGCGAGACGGTTGATGACTAAGAACTAGGGTTTCAAATATTGTCCGCTGACAACTAATCCGCCCTGCCTTTATAAGGGGAGTTGGGGGGTAGAGCACTATCAGCAACGAAGTCCAACAGACTTGTACACCGTAGCCTTAAAAAGGGGGACTAAGGAGATTTGCTAGGATTTAGGCGTAGCAAATTTAACTTTTCAAACACCCTCTTAGAAAAATCTAGTTGTTGCTAGATTTGAGTTTTTTTCTCATGCGTAATGCTGCGCTACCGCCAACGAGTGTGCCGATAATGGTGAAAGGTTCGGGAACGTCTGTTGCAGGTACGGGTACAGCTCCGTTTGCAGTACCTGTGGCCAAGATATACGAACCACCCAGTCGGAAGCTGGCGATGGAAGCAGTTAGTTCAGAAATACCACGGAATGCAAACTGATTTACTCCACCAGGTGTCGAGATTGGTGCAAATACTGACAAGTCAAAGCTCGATAACAAGTTGTTGTTGATGTCGTAAGTACTAATAGTGGGGTTATCACCAGGATCGATGCCAGGAAGGGGGTTTACACCATAACCAGGAGCATAATTTAGAAATGCACCAAACGATTGAACGGGGGCAGCGAAGGAGAAGGTCATGTAGCCTTTTGCCGCATCAAGTCCAGCGTAGACACGACTTGCGTCAAAATTACCATTCGCATCTAAATTATATGCCCCTTGTCCGAGCACAGAGCCGAATCCAGACTGGGTATCCGCGAGGTTGACGGTTGAGGTGAAGGTAATCCCCCCAGGAATAGATTTCGGACCAACTGTAAAATTGTAGCTTCCATTAGCGTAAGCACTTAGATCGAGAGCTGGGCCAGTGTAGCCAACTTCAGATGTGAGTAGCACACCAACGGCCTGAGCTGGAGCAAAAGCACCACTAGTAACAATACCGCTGACAGCAATACCTGTCATCAATGCCAAAGATTGTAATTTCATGTTCGGAGTCCTTACTGTAAAAGATATCGAGGTTGATTAATTTGGTTGTGTTGATGTACCGCACAACTAGGTTCTTTCAGCCGACAGTCTCTGTCCCAGGGTAAGCTGAATGACGATTGCAGCCGTTACGCTGGGCGAACAACACGATCGACAAAAGTTGGGACATTAGACTGGTTCGATCTTAATGTTCCCAATTTTTATGATTAATACCACAATTAACCGAACTTATCTACAAGTAAGATCCACACTCCCGTCGATAACGAGAGTATGGTGTTGGATTGCCGATCGAGAAAATTGGCACTAAGCTAGTGTGAGCTGGGGATAAGGACAAGGATCTCGATCGAGATCCTGCACCCACAAATCTGATTAGTCTTTGGTTTTGGTGCTAGATTTGAGTTTTTTTCTCATGCGTAATGCTGCACTACCACCAACGAGTGTGCCGACGATTGTAAACGGTTCGGGAACTTCCATTGGCAATCCGTTGGCACTACCTGTTGCTACGATATAGGAACCACCCAGTCTGAAACTGTAAATCGAGGCAGTGTTTTCGGAAATACCGCGAAATTCAAAGTGATTTTGTTGCCCTGGTGACGAAATTGGTGCCAATACTGATAAGTCAAAGCTCGATAACAAGTTGTTGTTGATATCGTATGTACTAATAGTGGGGTTGTCACCATAGCCAGGAGCGTAATTTACAAAAGCACCAAACGATTGGACGGGCGCAGCAAAGGCAAAGGTCATGTAGCCCTGTCCAGCGTCGAGTCCAGCGTAGACAGCATTCCCATCAAACCAACCATTGCCATTGGGGTCGTATGCATTCACTCCCAAATCGTAGTACCCTTGTCCGAGTGCAGAACCCATTGGAGACTGAGGGTTAATGGCGTTGGAAGTAAAAGTAATTCCCCCACGAATAGGTACAGGACCAAATGTAAAGAGACGATTTCCGCTCCCATTAGCGTAATCAATCAGATTGAGAGCTAGTCCAGTGTAGCCAACTTCAGATGTGAGGAGTGTGCCAGCCTGTGCCGCAACAAAAGCACCACTTGAAACAATACCGCTGATGGTAATACCTGCCATCAATGCTAAAGATTGTAATTTCATATTCGGAATAGTTCCTTACGGTAAAAGATATCGAGGTTGTATGGATAGTTGTGCGAAGAGACTGTATCACCATGTTTTCAGCAGCTAGTTTTTGCCCTAACTAAGAGCAGCTCAATGACGATTCTCTACAGTACCCTCTGCTTTTGCAGACGTTTCGCGATGGCGAATGATGAGAAGATCAAAATATACAGCAAGCCTTGCGTAAACAAGATTTACGCAGATGCTAGAAGCTAGTGCTGAAAAGCTTTATGTGTTAATAGCTTTATATTTTTAAGTCTTATTGAGTATAAAATAAGACAATATTTGCTATCGATCTTAAAATACCCAATTTCGATCTGTTTCCTATCAAAAAAATTGACCAGGTTTATATAATTTTTATAGATAATTCCAAAAAATCATATAAATCTGATCGAGTTACTGCTACAGCGTGTTCGGTGAATAGTTTCCTTGCATCGCCACAATCTGAACTACCCTCTACCCTTTACCCTCTACTCTCTAGTTAGTAAAAGCGCAAGCACCGCAAATTTATGCAGCAGGCTTGGGGCTGGGGCTTGGCGATTTGAGCGGATTTGGGGATGGCTTAACCGATTTTGCTGGTGTGGCGGGAAGTTTGGCAATGCCAGGGACTTTTTTGAGGGCGACGAATAGATCGAACCGATTGCTGAATTCGTCTAAGATGGCACTGGTGACACCCAAACCCTTAATGGCTTTGAACCCAGCCGCAACTTCTGGGGATAAGTATGGTAATGGTAAATTTCCGGCGTTAATGGTTCGATCGATATCAATGAAAAATTGACCGTTATGGGTGTTGAGACTCGATCGAGTCACTTGTTGAAATAGTTGATTATCTGATAATCTTTGTTGAGGTTGGGGGACGAAAGTACTGGCTACGGGCGCGCCCAAGCTGATAAAAGCCAGATCGCGATCGAGCCAACCATGAGTAGCCGCAGTCCCACTGACGGGCGATGTCCAATTAATGACATCTTTGCCACTGATTTTGGCTTTGACAATTTTAAATGCTTGCTTGCTGCCCATCGTACTATCTAACCGCGCAAAAGCTTTCTCTGCAGCAGATCGATTGCTAGCCTGTTGAAATATGACTAATCCCGCCCCAAGTTCTGTATCGATTTTATCTGGTTTGGGAATCATCGCTACCCCAAATGGTCCTTTGCTCCAGTTGAGGATTTCTGGTTCTAATTCTAGCCCCGTCAGGCTATCGAGATTTCTCACCAGATCGTCAGGTTTAAACGGTGCCAGAGGATTGGTATCGGCACTGCGGACATAATCTTGCCACAACCGTTGTAAGTTTCCACCAGAAACCATTACGAGGGTATTCGCTGGCAGATTTCCCGCCAGATTTTGACCTTGATTTTCGACTACCAATTTTTGCTTGGTATTGGGTTTGAGCCAGGAAATTCCCTTCCAGGCAATTCCTTCTGCTTCTAAAGTAGCATTAGCAGCAATCCCTTGCTGAATTTGAGCTTGAGCTAATTTGTCAGCAGCAAGTGTTTGCGGCGAATTGGCGGCTGCGACGGCTGTGGCGACAGGAATATTTGCATATACTTGGATGAATGGTCGATCGATCTCGATCGCACTCAAAGCTTTGGTATAACCTGGTAATGTCAGTAACGATTTACCACCTTGCTGAGTATCGATGACTCGTTGTAATCCCGATCGATCGGTAGAAATTGCCACAAAATTGTCGAGGATGGCGATCGCCATCGTCCCCGTTTTCCGCTTAAATTCCCTAATGGCGACCCCTTTATAATTGCTTTCGACTAAATTAGCATCGATCGGGGTTTGATGCTGTTCTACGACTCTCTGGGCGGCATCTCGATCGGCGATCGGCAGAATTGCGATTGTTTGCTGGTGGGGGATTTTCCCCTGCACGGATCTGCTGGAAACAGCACCAGGATTATCTAAATAACCGAGTAAGATTTGCTGGCCAATCCAAGGTTGAATGTCGCGTGAATAGTCGTAACCGTAATTAGTCAATAAGTCGGTATGAAGCTTGGCTAACTGATTTTCAAACACACCTCTACTTAACGGAATGCCAAATTCCGCGAATTTCTGCCATCGTTCTGGATCGGTAGAAATTGAGGCAGAGAAAAAAGTATCCTGAGGTAATAAACTCACTCCATTGCTAGTATCTAGTTTACCTGAATTCCCTGAGAATAATTTCCAGCTACCGATGGCCATCAACCCCACCAGGAGTGCAGCCGCTCCAGCTACGGCAATCCGTCGGCGTTGTTTATGTTTTATCGTCACACTAGTTGATTTGGACTTCCGATTGGGCATTTTGTTGGGCATCTGGGATTAGGGAAGGGGTAAAGGGTAAAGGGTAAAGGGTAAAGGGTAAAGGGAAGATCTCTACGATTGTTAGGCTATATCGATGCGAAGCTCTATCCGCTTTTACCCCTGCCTCTTTCCCACACTAAAAAACTATAACTAGCAACTTGGGCTACTCAATTCTTTTGGTTACATTTTTGATGCCAATCTTACAAAAAATCCTGAGTCTGATGCTATCACTTACATCCTGATTTTCCAAGCGGTAAAGATCTGGTTTGAGATCGATAGACTTCTTACAATAATAAACTTCCAGCTCCCTCCAGATTGAGCGAATCAGCCTCTCTAACCATCGGAATCCGCACTAATCTACGCTGTTGACTGGTTAGCCCTTGACGCTCTTCACCTAGAAATATTACTATCGATCGAGGATAATCATTTAGATTCGCCGATCGCAATAAAAGCCCCCCAATCTCTAGGAGTGGGAAATTCTTTCATCACCGTCAAAGTAGCTCGGCGCAGAGCTACCGCAATATTGGGCTGTTTTTGCCAATTTTGATAAAAAGCCAGCATCAAAGCCGAAGTTTGTTCGTCGGGAACTTCGCGCAAAGATACAATCGAACTGGGAACGCCAGCGGCAATCCATGCCCTCGACAAACCAATCACACCATCGCCAGTTACCCTACCTTTGCCCGTATCACAAGCACTCAAGACTACGAGTTCGGCGTTGAGATTGAGATCGAAAATTTCGCCGGAAGTTAGCAAGCCATCATCTTTGCCAGATGGGGCTAAAGCCATCGCGCCTGGTAATTCTGTTTGAATGCCACCAGTCCGACTTTGATACTCTAGCAAGCCATGAGTTGCTAGATGGATCAGCTTGGCTTGCTGGAGTTTGGGTAAAATATTGGCTTTGGTGGCGGCACTCCCGACGATTGCTTGGGTGTTAAATAACTTAGCAATATTTTTGGCTTCTTCTTCCGATCCAGGTAGCGGAGCGAGTTTTTGGCGAGATGCGCTGGGGGTGAGTGTGACATAGGGCATAGTGGGATTGCCCACAACGACAACGGCGGATTGCGGCGATTGGCGTTGGCGTTGTTGATGGGTGAATCCCAATACTTGAATCGATGGCGCGGTGCGGATCGTATGTTTCTCGATTAAGAATTTGTTATCTGGAGCTTGTAATGCTGCAAACGGAACGACTAATAACGAATCTTGGGGAATGAATACCACCTCGGCTTCGGGATCTTTTGGTAAGAGATCCTCGATCGGCGCAACTAATAGTTGATATAGTTCCTTTAAACCTGGATATTTACCAGCAGGCAAAGTTTGGCGATCTTTATTATCATTTGGTTGCTCTGACAATTTGTCATTACCCTGTTTTTCCTGTCTTTCGGTGACAAATTCCTCGATCGTCGGACAAGTTGGTGACTTATCTAAACATAGCCCGATCTTGACTAAATCTTGTAACCCGATCTTTCGCTTCCACAAGGGTTTGAGATTCACGCGCCGGAAAGTTACTTTCCCAGTCGGTTGTACCACCCAGATAAATAGCTCTTCTTCACGCGCACGCTGATTACCCCGAAATTTAAAAGAATCATCGGGAATAATCCCATAAGAAACTAACGTCGCATTTTGCTCTTTAGCAATCTGCCGAATCCGATCGATCGAGGGAGTTTCTAAGTTCGTAGCTCTGGTTTTTTGCGCCTTAGCACTGTTAGAAAATCGCGTCGAGAGCAATTGAGCAAAAGCTCTAGAACGACCCTTTTCCAAGGCTTCTAGGGCTGATTCTGGTTTATTGTCAGCAGTGAAAACTTGAATGAGCAGATTGTAAGTAGCAACCTGAGTTTCAAAGATGTTTACCTGCTGCAAGTCGGTGAGCTGAGATCTGACTCGATCGAGTAGTTTAACCGCAGTCGCTAGCTGTGTTTCTGCTTCTGTCAATCGCTTGGCAGCTAAAAATATGTGAGCTAAATTATTGCGGAATCTAGCTTCAGAGCGAGGGTTTTGATTAGCTTGCGCAATCTCGATACTTTGTTGATGTGCTTGAATCGATTGAGAGTAATTTTTGCGATCCTCATAAATCAAGCCCAAATTGCTCAAAACATCACTCTGAAGCTGGGGATTATTAATTTGCTTGGCTAATTTTAGCCCCCGCTGATAATAGTTCATACCGAGATTATTTTGGTCGAGGAGATGATAAGTCGTACCAAGATTAATCGAGATGCCCGCTTGTAAATTGAGATCGTTAATAGTTGGTAATTGGGCAAGTTTAAGGCTTTGTTGATAATAAGTTAATGCTTGCTTGTCTTTGCCCAGATCGGTAGAAATCGCGCCCAAATTGCTCGAGACATTCGCTTCTGATCGAATGTCTTTGCGTTGCTTGGCGATCGTCAAACTTTTTTGAAAAATTGGCATTGCTCGATCGTAATCGCCAATGGTGGCATAAGTACTGCCCAAATTATTTAAAACTTGCCCTGTCGATTGGGGATCTTGCAGGTTTTGGAAGATATTTATCGCCTGTTGTTGAAGCTCGATCGATTGAGTATAGTTACCCAAATTCTTGTGAGCGAGACCCATATAGCCCAATGCTCGACCGCGATTGCTCTCACTAGAAGCAATTTTACCCCACTGTTCGGCGGTAGCTAGCAGGCGACTATCATCACTAATTGCGAGATATCCACTAGTCAACAAACTAAGTGATTCTTCTTCTCCTTGGCGATTTTTTGATTGCCTAAAGGCGACGAGTGCTTGTTGCCAAAACCCGATCGCCTCCTTGAACCGATTGGCTTGATATTTGGCGGTACCTTGCTGTAGTAATTGATTAGTCATCGATCGATCGTCTTGGAGGGCAATCGAGCGGGACAAGGGCAGATCTCGATATTTTTTCAGGCTACTTCTGAGTCGAGTTAACTGGATTTTAGATTGAATTGAAGCAGTTGGGTGCAAATGCGATCGGACGATATCGCTTCCCAATATCGGTGATAAACCCAGCATCAATATAGCTAAAATGCCGACGTTAACTCGAAGATTCATGTAGATAGTCCTTTATTGGGATTTTTTACGATTGAGGATCTGGAGGATGGCGTTGCCATTGAAACTAGGATCGCAAGGATCTGCTGCCGAGGTATTGGGTTTCTCGTTCAGTTCAGATTTTAGTAGATCGGCTTTAGCTTTGGCTATGGGGGCATTTACATTGCGATCGCACTGAATTCCCGTTTTGCGCTTGGTAACTTTTTGCTCGGATTGGCCATCAGTATCATCCTGGGCAGTTTTTGTCTCCCCTTGAGTACCATTGCCGTCTTGATTGCCATTCCCCGTCCCAGAACCATCACCATTGTTTGCAGTCGTTCCGGTGCCACTGTTATTACCAGTATTGTTGTTACCATTGCCAGTGCCATCATTAGTACCTGTGCCGTTACCACCGTTATTACCAGCATTTGTGGTGCCAGTGCCATTACCAGTGCCATCGTTAGTACCTGTGCCGTTACCGCCATTATTGCCAGCATTTGTGGTGCCATTGCCATTACCAGTGCCGTTACCATTATTGCCAGTATTACCACCAGGGTTATTACCAACATCGCCGCCAGGGTTGTTGCCAACACCACCGCCACCAGGGTTATTACCACCACCAAGGTTATTACCAACATCGCCACCAGGGTTGTTGCCAACACCACCGCCACCAGGGTTATTACCACCACCAGGGTTATTACCAACATCGCCGCCAGGGTTGTTGCCAACACCGCCGCCGCCAGGGTTATTACCACCACCAGGGTTATTACCGCCACCACCGCCAGGGTTATTGCCAACACCACCAGGGTTATTACCACCACCACCGCCAGGGTTATTGCCAACACCACCGCCAGGGTTATTGCCAACACCACCGCCGCCAGGGTTATTACCACCACCAGGGTTAGTACCGCCACCACCGCCAGGGTTATTGCCACCGCCAGGGTTATTACCACCACCAGGGTTATTGCCAACACCGCCACCGCCAGGGTTCGTGCCACCACCAGGGTTATTGCCAACACCGCCACCGCCAGGGTTCGTACCGCCACCACCAGGGTTAGTACCGCCGCCACCTGGGTTATTTGCGACTGGCGGGTTACTAGTGACTGTTACGCCAGGGATATTTT
>NZ_JANOJV010000096.1:0-2647 GCF_031418915.1 Chamaesiphon sp. VAR_48_metabat_135_sub
AGCTTTATACCGACGATTGAATGCTGATGGTGAAGCGCGGAGTTGGGGGATTCAATTCTGGAATGGTGCAGGAATAAAAATGATGACATTATTTTTGCCTAATGCCTTTTTGGGTGAAGGGGAAGATTTATTACCAGAGCATAAACCCGATTTAGCTAAGTTAGGATTATACGACAGGTTACGGCAGATTTATGTGTTGGGGACGCTGGATATTCCCTATGAAACCAATCCTTTGATTCGTCCTTATATCTCAGTTTGTCGCTCCTCTCGGTGCAATGCCGGACGCGATTGGAAACCAGTCTATGAGGCTCTAGAACAACAGTTGAAAGAATCGGGTTTAAATACCGAATTAATAGTTTCCGGTTGTCTGGAGGTCTGTAAGATGGGGCCAATAGTGTTTTATTCGGGTGACGATCGCGCTCCCGAACATACTTGGTATGCACGAGTAACTCCCGATGTGGCAAAGGAAATTGTCTGCAAACATTTAGGAGAGAATCAAAAAGTGGAAAAACATTTATATCCGCAAACATAACTGCGATTGTATGCGCCAAAAAGTTCACTCACGCAAGGTTAAAAGTTTTCGAGGTTTATTGTTGCTTGCTTGGTTATTATGGATATCACTGTCAGCTTGCAACCGACAAACCTCGAAAACTAAATCTCCACAATCTAGTTCGGTTGCTAAATGTTCGACAGCTTACGATCCCAATGTCGATTATTTCCCTAATAAGGTGAAAGTAACCGAGGCGAAAGGATTTACAGTTGAATATCATCGTAACTATAAAGTGGTATCAGTCAAAAATCCTTGGCGGAATGCTGATACCACTTTTCAATATGTATTAGTTCAATGCAATACGCCTATTCCATCGGGATTTGATAAATCTCAGATCGTCCAGGTGCCTATTAATTCAGTAGTAGTCATGTCTACAACTCATTTACCCTTATTAGATAAATTGGGTTTAGTCGATCGATTAATTGGAGTCAGCGATTTCAAGCAAGTTAATACACCTAGTGTGGTTGCAGAAATCAAAGCCGGAAAATTGAAGGAAGTCGGTAGGAGTAATAATACTAATGTCGAGAAAGTTCTAGAAATTAGACCTGAGCTAGTTACTACCTATGGAGTCGGTAATCCGAAATCAGATAGTCATCCCAAATTAATCGAAGCAGGTTTACCAGTCGCGATTATTGCTGAATACATGGAGTCTTCGCCTTTGGGGAGGGCGGAATGGTTGAAGTTTATGGCATTATTTTTTAATCGGGAGACGGAAGCAGAGCGAGTATTTAGTCAGATGGAAAGTAGATATAATTCGATCGCCAAAATCGCCAGCCAAGCTAAAAATAAGCCCACAGTTTTCTCAGGTTTCGATAGTCGGGGTACTTGGTATATTCCTGGCGGTGATAGTTATGCAGCGAAATTTATTGCCGATGCAGGAGGTGATTATATCTGGAAAGACGATCGATCGACTGGTAGTCTAAATCTGAGTTTCGAGCAGGTATTCGATCGAGCGCAGTCAGCAGAAATTTGGGTTAATAGTAGTCAAGCTTGGAAGAGTGTTAATGATGTAACTAATACCGATCGCAGGTACACCAAATTTAGGGCGGTGAAAGATTCAAAACTATTCAATCCGACGGCAAGAATGAATGCAACTGGTGGCAATGATTTCTGGGAAGGCGGAACCGCAAATCCCGATGTTGTGTTGGCAGATTTAGTTAAGGCTTTACATCCAGAATTATTGCCGCAACATCAATTTGTTTATTATCGCCCTTTAATTAAACAAGCTATTAAGTAAATCATGCGTGAAAAAACAACTCCTCAACCGATCGAAGATCGAGAATGGATGCCGATTCATCCAGCACCACCAAAGATCGATAGACAGCCACCAACTAGATTAAGAAAGGGGAAAATAGATCGTCGATCGATTGTTTTAGGATTATTATTTATCCTCCCCATTCCAATTTTCTTGACTAGTTTAGCAATGGGTTCGGTATCGATTCCCCTGGGCGATGTCGTCACCATTTTGCTCGGTGGTATTCCCCAAAAAGAGTCCTGGAGCGATATTGTCATTCAATTTCGACTACCCAAAGCGATTACCGCCATCTTAGCCGGAGCTGCTTTATCTACCAGCGGATTGCAATTACAAACCCTATTTAATAACCCCTTAGCAGGGCCATCCGTACTAGGAATTAGTGCGGGGGCTAGTTTGGGCGTAGCTTTAGTTATCTTGGGTACGCAACTATTTGGAATTAGTTTAGCTAGTTTAGGCGCGATCGGGAGCTATGCTACGATTATTGCTGCTTGTGTGGGCGCGGGAATCGTGACAGGGCTAGTAATTATCGTCGCGCGGCGAGTGCAAAGTTCGACTAGCTTACTGGTGCTGGGGCTGTTATTCGGCTATGGTACTGGGGCGATGGTGGAACTGTTGCTCTATTTTAGTACCGCCGAGCCTGTCAAATCTTATCTCAATTGGACGACGGGTAGTTTTGGTGGGGTGACTTGGGAACAGTTACCAATGATGAGCATCGGCATTTTGAGTGGTTTAATCCTAGCAATCCTCGTTGCGCCATCGCTCAATCCATTGCTATTGGGAGAAAACCAAGCTCAAAGTCTGGGAATTTCGATCGAGCGTTTACGCCTACTCGTACTAATTAG
>NZ_JANOJV010000097.1:0-2107 GCF_031418915.1 Chamaesiphon sp. VAR_48_metabat_135_sub
ATCGACCTGATCCCTTCGAGGGTCATCAACCCCAATAGAAAGCGGTCGCGAAGGATTTTCAGGGGAGTAGATTTAGCCAGTGGAGCCTGAAGGAATGTCTCCGCCTCACTAGCAGTCAAATAAGTAATCGAGTCAGCCGGATCGCCTCGTTGCTTGGGCGGTTTTACGCCCCAGACGGGGTTATGGGAGAGTAGACCATATTCCATCGCCGCATCGTACATCCGACTCACAGCGACTAATTTGAGGGCAATGGTGGCAGGTTTGTATTGCTGTTGGACTAAATGGTGACGGTAGATTTTAATTGCATCTCGCGTCACTTCCAGGGGTTGGAGTCGATTAACTTCACACCAGAGCAGGTACTGTTTGGCTTCGCACCAATAAGTGCGGATGGTTTCGCCACTAGCACCACCGGAAGCCACATCGAATTGGAGGAAACTGGTAAATGCGGCAATTAGTTTGTTGGCATCGAGGACAAAAGTGGTGTTACTGGTGGTAGTGCTAGTGGGTTGCTCCATTGAATTATGAGATATTCATAGAGTGGTTGGGAATAATTAGTTAAACAAGATCGGGCAGGGGTTTAATCTGGAAATCAATAGTTAATAAATTGTCGATTATTTTCGATCTTCTTTTAATATACCGCTAACCTGTATTAGCGGTATATGCTTTTTCTGTAGTTTATACCAGACAATGGTTAGAGCCGATTTCCAAATTTTGAGGTTTTCGATCGAAAAGCTAACAGATTCACCCCAATTTAAGAAGGCATAAAAGTAAGATAATATTCAGGCGCGGGGTAAATCTAAACTAGATCTGCCAAAGTATTAGTAGCTTGAGCCTGATATTTATGACGATTATCGTCGTACCGATTGAGGGTATTGAGATTGGTATGACGACTCAGAGCTTGAGCTGCTCGAATATTACCGTCGCTGGCATCGAGGTAAGCGGTGATGGCACTGTGTCTGATCCGATGGGGAGAGACTATCTTATCGATCCCCGCTGCTTCGCTAAACTCTCGCACCAAGCGATAAATAGTGCTGCCATCAAGTCGATGCCCCTTACTGCGCCGATCGAGGCTGGTAAATAGTGGCATACGACCATCGGGTTCCCCGACATTTGCAGTACTACAGGACAGAGAATCGGACGATTCTCCGCAGGAGACGCTGCGCGAACGATAGTTGTCTCTAGCAGCCAACCACTGTGAGATCGCGATTGTCGTTGCTGGCGATAGATCGATCTGGCTTTTTTGGATCTTGCCTTTGCCTAAAATCGATAGTCTTCCAGATTCGCTAAAATCGCCTACATCCAGGCTACTAATTTCATTGCGACGCAAGGCATTGTCCCAAAGCAATCTAAGAATTGCATAATCTCTGATCCCTTTGACAGTGCTGCGATCTGGAATTTGGAGCATTTTTCTAAACCCAGCTACCGCAATTCCCGTAGTGTCGCCATAACTCTCAACTTTCAAGCAAGTAACATCGGCAAGATTGAAGCTACACTGCTCTACTTGACGGGCATAGTCCACGAAGGATTTTAGGGCTGACAGCCGGACATTAATCGTGCTGGGGGCTAACTTAGCTTCGATCAGTTGTTGTCGGTAGTGGAGAACTTGATAAACAGCTTCTGGCTGGTTTAGGGAGAGAAATTGACTCAAAAGCGGCTCTGATACTTCGCGATCGTAGGTACGCCGACAGAAATCGGCAATCGCTTTGCCATAGTTTCTCCGAGTATTGGCAGAAATTTTCAGTCGGAGGAAGTCAGCAAGAAGATCCGAAGAAGAACGAGTAACTTCAGGTGATTTTTTCACTAGAGTAGGTTTGGATAGTGGCGATCGCATGGAATTGTGTGACTTCAAGCATAATTTATGGTTTAAGTCACAAATTGATAGGCAAGCGAGAGAACGACTTTACTTGCTACAAGTACTCTCATCTTAGTCTAAATTAAGCTCACGACAATGAATTTGTTAGTGCGCTAAAATGAAATAGACCAAATGTTTTAATCCAGACTAGAATGCGTGAAAAAACTTATGATGTCGTGCTGTACGGTGCCAGTGGCTTTGTCGGTAGGCAAACTGTTCGGTATTTTGCCGATCGCGTTCGCCTTGATGAAGTGC
>NZ_JANOJV010000098.1:0-4817 GCF_031418915.1 Chamaesiphon sp. VAR_48_metabat_135_sub
AGGTAATCTTGCTAACGATCGACCAGACGGTCAAGGTACGATGACTTTTGCCGATAAAAGTAACTATACAGGCGAATTTAAAGCTGGACAATTTGCAGGAACAGGAACTCGCAAGTACAAAAATGGTAATATTTATACTGGCACATTTATGAATGGCGGACCCACTGGTCAAGGATCGTTAACTCTAGCCAGTGGTGATAGCTATACAGGTAATTTTGTGACTGGTAAATTTAATGGTTCTGGCACCTATAAATTTAAAAATGGGGACAGTTATACCGGAGAATTTAAAAATAGCAAATTTGTCGGTAAAGGCGTAATCGTCACGGGTGGAAATCGTTGTGAAGGAGAATTTAGCAATGGCGAATTAAATGGTAAAGCTACCTGTAAATATAAAGGTGGCGAAGAATTTATTGGCGAATTTAAAGATGGCGATCGCGAAGGCAAAGGAGTATTAACTTCTGCCAACGGCACTAAAATAGAAGGAACTTGGAAAGCGGGGAAAATGCAATAATTATGGACGACTTTATTAAAACTTTTAATGCAGGGGGACTAGTCATGTACCCTTTGCTATTAGCATCAATCTTAGTTATTGCCTTGGGGATCGAAAGACTAAATTTTTGGATTAAGATCGGGCGCAGACAAACACCGATGATTAGGACAGTACTAGATTTGTATCAAAACAGATCGCCATTAGTATTTGATAGGCTCGAACGGGAACGCGATCTACCGCTTGCGAGAATCTTTATGGCAGCAATTGGGCTAAAAGATGCTACTCCTGACGAATTTCGGTTGGCACTAGAGAGCGAAGCTCATGCCGAAATTCCGATTTTACGCCGATTTATTGATGTTTTTGATGCCGTCATCGGGTTAGCTCCACTTTTAGGACTTTTAGGTACGGTTACAGGCTTAATTGCTTCATTCTCTTCTCTGAAAATTGGTCAAAGTGCTGGGGCGGGTGCGAATAACGTTGTTGGTGGTATTGCCGAAGCTTTAATTAGTACGGCAACAGGCGTAATTGTAGCGGTAATTGCATCACTATGTGCCAATTTATTTCGGGCATTATACCAACGGCAAATGTCCCAAATCCAAGAATCTACAGGTCAATTAGAACTAATTCACCGTCGCAATTGGCAACAACCAGGGTAGTAGTCAGGGCTATTTCATGCTCCAATCACTCAACCCAATTCAGGATCTGTAGGGGTAGGTTTATGCAAGTATGCATCGATACTGACAAATAATCTCTCGGCAAAACCTACCCTCATCACTATAATTCTAGAATGAAATAGCCCTGGGGTAGTAGGGGCAATTCATGAAGCGGCGGTTTTATTCGGGGGTTCCCCCCGAATAAAAAACCGACAAGACATTGCCCCTACTCTTTGAGATTTGCTAGTGTAGATTAAAGTTTTTTTGATCAACCATAAATTTATAAACATGCGATTATTAACTGATAACGAAGATCGTGCGCCCGAGGTTAACATTGTGCCACTCATGGACGTAATTTTTGCAATTTTAACCTTTTTTGTGATGACATCTCTACTCCTGAGTCGGACTGAAGGATTACCAGTCAATCTCCCCGGCGCGAGTTCTGGCAAAAGTCAAGATCAGACCAAAATCGTCGTCACCATCGATCCGCAAGGGGCGATCGCGCTCAATCGTCAACCGACAGATTTAGACAGCCTAACGCCCAAAATTCAGGCACTAGGAGCTAAAAATCAGGAGTCGTTAGTAGTAATCAATGCTGATGAAAAAGTTGGACACGGACAAGTAGTTGCAGTGATGGATCGAGTTCGCCAAATTCCAGGGGTGAAGATGGGGATTGCGACACAAAGGAAGTAATAAGTAATAAGTAATAAGTAATAAGTGAAGTTAGTTACGATCGAACATATATGACAGCGAATACTTTTCAGCGGCGGGTGACACCATTAAATAAAATTGACATAGAACGGCTCGATGAAGACAATTTATTCGAGTATGAAGACTTCCCTGCAACTTTTGATGTGCTAGGGCCGATGCTGCATTCTCTATTTCAAGAACACTGGCAAGAATTGGGATTGGGTCATGTCGTCAATGGTAGCGTCTTAGAATTAGAATTTGAAGCTGCACCAACTGCTTGCTGGATGTATGACGGTTATCTGACGGTAATTTCCCAAGGTTGGCATATGCATCTGTGTATTGGAGAAAATAAAGGCGGGCCAGAGCGTACCAATTCTCCAGCACTACGTCAAGCCAGACAAGTCAGTCGAGCGGCATTATCTCGACAATTAAACGCTCAAGGGAAGCCGCAAAGCTGGGGCATTCAGTTCTGGAATGGGGAAGGCGAAAAGATGATGAGTATCTTTTTACCCAGTCCATTTTTAGGCGCGGGTGAAGACTTTTTGCCAGAGCATCAGCCCGATCTTGCCAAACTAGCAGTGTACGAAAATCTGCGCCAGATTTATGTGTTGGGGACGATGGATATTCCCTATGAAACTAATCCTTTGACTCGCCCTTATATTTCCGTTTGTCGATCTACTCGGTGTAATAATGGTCGCGATTGGCAGTCAGTTTATGATGCGATCGCTGTAGAATTGAAAGCAGCTAATTTGGACATAGATTTAACTGCCGCTGGCTGTTTACAAGTTTGTAAAATGGGGCCGATTGTCTTTTATTCTGGCGACGATCGCGATCGCGAACATACTTGGTATACACGAGTAACACCAGATGTTGCTAAGGAAATTGTCACTCAACATTTAGGTGAAAATCAAAAAGTCACAAGACATTTATATCCGCAATCTTAGGATGATGTTTAAAGTTTGATACTAGAATGACATTGGTAAATATTGGGAGTCGGGATCGACTGTTCGGTGGAAATTCTCCTCGGAGCGCGGTAGGTTTCCGCCGGAATACTCTGAACATCACCACGATCGATCGTGGCAAATAGTCTCTACTGACAGCTTGCACCAGAGCGTGAGCCGCTGATGCAAGCTGTCAGTTAATTAAGACTTGTAAACGAACAGCGCGATCCCCGCCTTAATATCGATCGAATCGTGTTTTCACCAAAAGAAGTAAGTTAAGATCGCAGACGATCGGACAAACAGCGTGCCATCATGGACAGCGATATCGATTAGCACGCACTTAAATTATTTGTGAATTTATAACTCATCTATGCCGCATCCTCTTCACGTCGCCTTTATCTGGCATCAACACCAACCTCTGTACAAGTACCGCGATGGTAAGTACCGACTACCGTGGGTGCGTTTGCATGGAACTAAAGATTATCTAGATCTAATTTTATTACTCGAAAAATATCCGAAACTGCATCAGACGGTAAACTTGGTACCCTCGTTGATTTTGCAGTTGGAAGATTATATTGCGGGGACAGCCTTCGATCCCTACTTGGAACTGGCTTTGATGCCTGTCGAGCAGCTTCAGGCGGCGCAGAAACAATTTATAATTCGGCACTTTTTTGATGCCAATCACCATACGTTAATCGATCCTCACCCGCGCTATGGCGAACTGTATCACCAACGCCAAGCACATGGCGAACCGTGGTGTTTTGATACTTGGGTCGATCGAGATTATAGTGACTTATTAGCATGGCATAATCTCGCTTGGTTCGATCCATTGTTCTGGGAAGATCCAGAGATCGCTGGCTGGTTAAAACAGGATCGGGATTTTACGTTAAGCGACAGACAGCGGATTTATTCCAAGCAGCGAGAAATACTACGGCGAATTGTCCCCCAACATCGGAAGATGCAGGAATCGGGACAGTTGGAAGTGACGACTACGCCTTATACTCATCCAATTTTACCCCTGTTGGCAGATACCAATGTGGGACGGGTAGCCGTGCCAAATATGGACTTACCTAAGCAACAGTTTAGCTGGGCGGAAGATATTCCGCGCCACTTGACGAAGGCTTGGGATATGTACAAAGATCGCTTTGGTTGTGTACCACGGGGTTTATGGCCGTCAGAGCAAGCGGTAAGCCCTGAAATGCTGCCTTATGTGGCGCGTCAGGGTTTCAAGTGGCTGTGTACGGATGAAGCCATTTTGGGGAATACCCTCAAGCAGTATTTTCATCGCGATGGTGCGGGAAATGTGCTCGAACCAGAAGTATTATATCGCCCTTATCAGGTAAGTACGCCCGATGGCGATCTGTCGATGGTATTCCGCGATCATCGCTTGTCGGATTTGATCGGATTTACCTATAGTGGGATGCAGCCAGAAGCAGCGGCGGCGGATTTAGTCGGACATTTACATGCGATTTCCAAATCTCTGATTGCGAAAGAGGGGCATACAGGTACCGATCTCGAAAAACCTTGGTTAGTTACCATCGCATTAGATGGCGAAAACTGTTGGGAACACTACCATCTTGATGGTAAACCCTTCCTCGAACATCTCTATCAAACCCTCAGCGATGATGAAAGCATCAAGCTGGTGACTGTCTCCGAATTCCTCGACGAATTCCCACCTACAGCCAGCTTCCCTCCCGCAGATCTGCATACAGGTTCCTGGGTAGATGGTAGTCTGACTACCTGGATTGGCGATCCGGCGAAGAATCGCGCTTGGGATCTGCTCACAGCAGCCAGACAAGTCTTGGCAAATCATCCCGAAGCAACAGAAACAGCTAATCCCGCCGCCTGGGAAGCTCTATATGCCGCCGAAGGTTCAGATTGGTTCTGGTGGTTTGGCGAAGGACATTCATCGAATCAAGATGCGATGTTCGACCAGCTTTTCCGCGAACATCTGATCGCGCTGTACAAGGCTTTAAATGAGCCTGTACCTAGCGAATTGAGTCAAGCTGTCGAATCTCACCAACGCCGGACTACTTACCGTCC
>NZ_JANOJV010000099.1:0-7091 GCF_031418915.1 Chamaesiphon sp. VAR_48_metabat_135_sub
CATCAGCGCAACGCAAGAAGCCAATAGGACAACACGATATTTTTTGTCTGAAATCGCATTGCCATACGACCACAAAATCCAGGTACAAGCAGCACCAATCGGGAGAATAAATAATCCACTAAATTTGTGATAGTTACTCAGGAGAGATGGTACTAGAGGACTATTTTCTTTGAGCCAAGCTCTACCACCACCAAATTCGAGATCGGCATTAAAACGCATATATGCCCAATTACCAGTTACAATCGCGACAAAAGCGATCGATGTTGTCCAAAATATTAATGTCCGCACTTGAGGTAAAATCTTCGCCGAGCCTCGGAGCAGCGGAAAAGCGAAATGTCCGGTATAAATAGCGAAAACACTCGCCAGGAGAGCACTAAGGCTATGAATAGTACCGATCGATCGTTGCCAGGGGCTAGGATGTAAAAGATTGAAAAATGGCAATAATAAAAATAGGCAGGTCGAAAGAATGCCCAATCCATAGATACAGACTTGAGCCAAATCTAATTGTTTGGGAAATTCGGGATTAGGTGGTGTTTCTATGAGTGGTTCGGGTGTCTCCATCAGCACTATTAATTTAATTTCTACTAATTAAGTGGGGATTGAAATCCCCCAATTGTCAATTACTCACAGCTTGCACCAGTACATAACAACTGATACAAATAGCCTCAAAACTTACTCATACTCCCTTCCCACCCAAGAAATAGACATTCGCGATTTACCATTCACCATCCACCATCCACTAGTAACTATGTTTTGATGCAAGATGTGAGATTATCAATTAATTTACCGCGCATTCCATAACTTGACTGTGCCATCGAGACTTGCACTAGCTAGTGCAGCAGAATTGCGATCGAAATCGACACTAGGAACCAGCGTCGCATGGCTTTCTAGCGATTGAGTCAATTTGCCCGTATCCACATCCCACAGCTTAATGGTATTGTCTACGCCGCTACTGGCGATCGTTTTGCCATCGGCACTAAATTTGACCGAATAAACCGCGCCAGTGTGTCCTTGGAACGTATTTTTGACTGTTCCGGTTGACAAATTCCAGAGATTTATCGTCTCGCCACCGCTAGCGAGTGTTTGTCCGTCGGGTGAGACAGAAATTGACATCACTGGAGCTGTATGACCTAAGATCGATCGCACTACTTCACCCGTCTGCACGTTCCATACCTTGATGCTCTTGTCTTCACTGGCACTAATGATGTTTTTGCCATCGGGGGTAAATACCACGGCGTAGACGAAGTTCTCGTGCCCTGTTAGCGTCTTTTTCAAGTCACCACTCTTGACATCCCACAGCTTCACTGTTCGATCGAAACTTCCCGTCGCAATTGTCTCGCCATCTGGTGAAAATGCGACACCATAGACGGTTTTTTCATGCCCTTTGAGCGTAACTCGACGCTCTCCCAATTTTGCGCCCCACAGCTTCACCGTGCCGTCATCGCTGGCGGTAGCGAAGGTTTTACTATTAGGACTAAAAGCAATCCCATAAATGAGGCTGTCATGGGCGGGAAACTCTCTGGTAATTGTCCGATCTTTGGAATCCCAAAATTTAATCCCACCTGCTGCTGTACTAGCTGCAAGTAGCTCACCATCAGGACTATACGCAACGGCATATACTGACTTCATAAATCGATTCAGCGTATGTTCTGGCGTAGTTACTACCTGCGCTGGAGTTTGAGTTGGAGCGACTGGAACGGTAGCAGTTTCAGCTTGAGGTTCGACTGGTTTGTATTCTGGTGTCAAAGATTTGACATGAGATTGATATGGTACAAATTTTTCTTTTTGGGCAACTCGATTCATTGAGATCGGATAAGTAATCACAATTGCTACAAATACACCGATTAATCCCAGCACGTATTTATGCAGTTCTCCGGCAGAAATTCTTACTGGTTTATCGATCGTGTTCACAGAATCGATCGATTCGTTCAAATTGGTTCCAAATTCTTGAGGTAGGTTGTTCATGATTAACTTCTCTATAATATTTTACATGAATGTAGAGTGGCTAGCGATCGACACCCCGATGGATTAATCGATCGAAGTGCTAATAAAATAGTAGTTAGGATCGACTATTGGCTTGGGGCTTAATTGGTTTGTATTCTAGCGTCAAAGATTTTAGATAGAATTTGTATGGTGCAAATTTTTCCTCTTGGGCAACTCGATGCATGGCGATTGGATAGGTAATCGCAAATAGCATTAACACACCGATTAATCCCAGTACGTATTTATGCAGTTCTTCGGCAGAAATTCGCGCGGGTTTAACGACAGTAGTTACTAATTGCATCTCGATCGATCGAGTCAAATTTCCACTAAAATCCTGAGATATATCATTCATAATTAACTGCGCCAGATGACACTAAATATCGGAACTATGTCAGTTATACTAACGGTAAATAAGGGAACATTGGATGCCAACTCATCGCCGCTGCTGCGACAAATAGTCCAAATGTCCACAGAAAGATCGTGCTGGTTTTAACTTGCTTATTTTTGAGTAAATTGTGCAGGATAATCCAGCTTACTAACCAGCCGACTAAGAGCATGGTTTCTTTGCCTGTATAGCTACCAATATTTCCCCACAGTTTATCACCAGTATCACTACCAGGAATCCATTTACCGAGTCCCCAGATAAATTTCTCTCTTTCTTTAGATGTATCAGACAGATGATGAGTCACCATCATTGTAAAGCAACCAATTCCAGCACTAATTAAAGCTGCTGCCGCTGGGCCAGATGTGGCGGGCGGTTGATTAGATCCTGTGGCTAAACCTGCGGGAAATTGTTTCAGAGTTTCCCATACTTTCCCATAAATAGGTGCATTTCCAGGCAGTTTTTTAGTTCGAGTATTTGTCATGATTTAATTACCTAGTAAATGCAGTAATAAGTGATTAGAGCGCGCGAATTTTAGCGATACCTAATCCAGTGACTAAGCCACCCATTGCAAAAAACATCAGCCCCATCAGCGCAACGCAAGTGGCTGAGAGAACAACGCGATGTTTTTTGTCTAAAATTGCATCGCCGTATGTCCACAAAATCCAGGTACAAGCGACACCAATTGGTAAGGTGAATAGAACGCTAAACTCGTGATATTCCATCAAGACATATTGAGCTAGTGGGCTATTTTCTTTGAGCCAAGCTCTAGCACCACCAAATTCGGCATCAGCACGATAGCGCATGTACGCCCAGTTACCAGTAGCAATCGCCAAAAATGCGATCGAGGTTGCCCAAAATGTCAGCGTTCGTACTTGAGGCAAGATCTTCGCCGAGCCGCGTAGGAGTGGAAAGGCTAAATGTCCGGTATAAACAGCCACCACGGTAGCTAGGAGCGAACCAAAGCCGTGAATGGCTCCCATCGATCTTTGCCAGGGGCTAGGATGCAGGAGATTGAAAAAAGGCAAGAATAAAAATATCCCTGCGGAGAGAATACTCAATCCATAAATACAGACTTGAGCTAAATCTAACTGCTTGGGAAATTCCCGTTCGATCGATGTTTCTTCAAATGATTCTATTGTCATAAGTTAGGGATCTAAGTTCAAGTGAATTTACTGTCAATGGCAGCTAAAATCTAAGCAGTTATTTATTTTGCTGCTGGCGGTTCTGCACTCAATTACCTCTAGGGTATTCGAGCACTCCCGACATTCAGTTGAGGGATGTCTAGGCGATTAAACATTTTTAGTGTAACAACTTCTATGCCCAAAAATATAGAGAATAACAGTATAAATGATACAATTCTTTGAAAATCCCAAGCACTACGAGACTTACAAATAAGTTGGGTCGGACTATCTTTTGGATAAAAGAAACTAGAGGAGGGAACTACATCCTCAAAATCATAATTTGACTCAGGGATTTCCTTGGGAAAGAAAAATGAAGCAGTCGGCTCTAGTAATTGCGATCTTTCTGGTTGTTCGTCCATTTTTCCGATGAGTTCTAATAATTCTGGTTCAACGTCTGGTAGTTCGGTTTCGTAATTCAGTTCTGGACTATGTGTATTAATGACATCTTCGATCTCAAATAATCCCAATCGCTCGGCGATCTTTTGCTGCACCCATTTCTCAAATAATTCGTCGATTAAGATCTGATTTAAACTATCATCTAATTCAGCGAGGATAGAACCCTCCGACCTCACGAAAGTATGTAAGTTATTTAATGTAAAAATAGCGGATATTTCGCCCTCTTTTAAACTGCGTAAGTATGGAACTATCTCTGGATGAGTTCGATCGATATCAATTGCCGTAACTCTGCCGCCATCCTTCGCTGAATCACCTTGAGAATATCTAAATGCTAAATCTGAAAAAGATTGTTCGCCTCGTTGGACTCTAAAATATAGTTCTTCAGCTAATCCTCGATCGTCTACTTGAATCAATGAAAACTTGACTCGATCGAAGCTACTTTTGCGCTGTAAATAATGACTGTATACTCGACTACTCCAGCGAGTATGTTTAAACTTTTGCAATCGTAAATGTCGATCGACAATCTTGTAAAGTTGGAGTTGATTTAGCCCTTGATAGCCTGCTAGTCTTCCCAGTCGATCGCACCCTTCGGTAAATTCTTCCCGATTGTAAGGAATCTTACCATCGATCTCGACATCCCAATCTGCCAAAATCTCATCGATAATCATCTCCCTCAGTAACTGCGGAAGCAGATCGGAACTAGTTAGTTGTTCGCAAATTGCATCTGTCGTAAATGTACGTTTTCCGACCTGAACCGTTGAAGACATAGCTGACAAATTCGATTGTATGAATTTAGGACTGGTGATGCTGCCAGATTTTGATAAGGTTAGGATAGATCCCCGACTTCTTCAAGAAGCGGCGTTTTTATTCGGGGGGGACCCCCGCATAAAAAAACGACAAGACAGTCGGGGATCTCGCAGTAATGGTCAAAATACCCCTGAGAACTTAGCCATCATGGAATTATCCAGGTAGACCGACAGTCACAACTGGTTGACTATTTGTCAAGAGCGGATTGACAGTCTCAAGCGGATTGACAACGCCTAGCGCAGCTCCGCCAATACCATTACCGGATACCACAGGATTAATGCCAGTGTTCGCTGACTTGACACTATCACCAGCAGCAATGACAGTCCCAACCTTCGCCATCTCTTGCGCGACGGAGTTAGACGCAACTTTTTGCATCGGATTGTTATTCGCACCAGCGATAACTTTGTTGGCGAGGCCTTTCAACTCATAAGCGCGAGTTCCAACCGTATCTTTGCCAGTTACAGCATCTTTGTAGATGAAGCTTCCAGTTGCCGCAATATCCCCAAAGTTGTTGATGCCAACAGCACTAGTCAAGACGACTTTTGCACCGTTATAGACGATTGGTTTAGTGACGAGACTATTTAGGTCAGTCATTTTCCCTTCACTCCAGACAAAAGCATGGTTTTGTAGTGTTTTGCCATCAGCTCCACCTAAGATGGTGGTTTGGGATGCACCAACGACTACGCCCAAGGCGTTGATGCCATTGACTGAGCCTGTTTTACCGCCCAAACTGCCTAAGTCGGTAAGTTTACCATTGCGGAGGATAAATGGGTTGGTAACTGCATCCGCACCGGATAAACCATTACTTTTCGCACCGATTATCTGACCTGCATCATTGATATCGCGCAAGCTGGCTTGTGCAGCACCAAAGGTACCCAGATTTGTGAGTTGGTAAGTACCCTTACCATCTTTTTCCCAGATCGCTGCTGTATTAGTAAACTTTTCGTCGAGCTTGCCATCACTGTCGATAGTTCCAACAAGCTGCCCTTTATTGTTGATACCTTGTGCAGTACCGCCATCGCCACCGAGATCTGCGAGATCGGTAACTTTACCATTTTCAAACACCAGGGGATTTTCAAATCCGTCAGAGAGGATATTGCGACCAGCAATTTGATTGCTATTGTTGGCATCAAAGAAGTAGCTCTCCAGTCCACCAAAATCATTGATTGTCAATTTGTACTTAGCACCATCGGGTTCCCACGCAAGTGCCCGATCTGTGGCGACGGGGATCGGTTGACGAACTTCATCAACAGTACCGACAATCAGACCCCGATTGCTAATATTTCGGACGTTGGGTACCAGCATATTCACTGTCGCACCGTCGGGTGCCCCAAAGTCAGATTGACCTTTTTTCACACCAACATTGGTAAGTGCCGATAGCTTTTTATTTTCCCAGACAAATCCTTGACGGATAATGTTGCTGGTGAGTACAGCAGTTGTAGCATTCTCATTGAGGAAGGTAAAAGCGGTATCGTAACGTCCAGCAATTTGCCCGAAGTCATTGATTCCCGCAGCAATCACGTTAGCATTCAGATTCGTAGTATTAAACGAACCTAGTTCTGTCGCTTCATAGCTATAGATATCGGCACTGCTGAGTGACTCCGCGCCTGTTTTGACACCTTTGAGTGTAGCAACTACGTCTTTACCATCCATCACCACGGTGTCCGCGCCTTTGGTAGTAAATGTCAAAGTCTTGCCCATCAAGCTTTCACCTAGACGCAGTTGGTCTTTAGTGATGTCAAATCCGGTAATCGTCGCACTGCCTTTACCAGCCTCCAGGACAATCCGGTTATTACCACCACCCAGCGTGACTGTATCATCACCCTTTCCGGTATTAATAATCGAGTTACCAAATAGTGCGGTAATTGTATCGTCACCACCACCGCTATAGACAGTGCTATTACCAGCCCCAATGGTGATCGTGTCATCACCTTTACCAGCTAGGATGCGATTGTCGCCTTTACCAGCATCGATTTTGTTTTTGCCAGCGCCAGCATCGATGAAATCATTACCATCGCCAGTTTTGATGACATCGCTTTTATTGCCAGTGCGAATGAGGTTAATCCCATCACCCGCAGAGATATCGGTTTTATAATCACCACCATCGATGATATCGTTATCCTTACCAGTAATAGTCTGGGCGTTATTTTTTGCGATCGTGTAAGTTGCCGCCATAGTAGTCTGTTTAGTTTGTGAAGAGAATTTGTGAACTGACGGATGTGTCGGGAGTTAGATACCGATCCTCAGAGACGACGCTAACGAGGAACCCTTGGCAAGAATATTCTCAACGAAAGGCTCTCGCAAACAATTACAATCTAGGTAGTTATTTATTTTGCTGC
>NZ_JANOJV010000100.1:0-2695 GCF_031418915.1 Chamaesiphon sp. VAR_48_metabat_135_sub
AGGACATCGATCGCGGAGATACTACGGGCTACGGTGCGGATTTGCTCGGTGTGGGTGGCTACTATGGTGCGGAGTTCGATGAAGATTTCGTGTTCGATCCGGTTGAGATCTTCTTGAGCGGTGAGGACGCGGACTTCCCGTTCTTTGAGTTCGGGGGTGATGTAGCGTTCTTCGTTGGTGAGGGTCTGTTTGCGGATGTAGTCGGCGGGTACTTGGTCGGCTTTGAGGCGGGAGATGCTGATATAGTAGCCGAAGGTTTTATTGAATCCGACTTTGAGATTGGCGATGCCCGTGCGTTCCCGTTCGATCGATTCTAGGTTGGCAATCCACTGAAGATCGCCACTGGCTGAGAGCCGCATTTCGTCGAGTTGGGTGTTGACTCCAGGGCGAATTATCCCGCCTTCTTTGAGGTGAATTGGTGGATGTTCGACGAGATGGGCGGCGATATCTTGTCCCAAGGCTTCGAGTTCGGCGGGGACATGGTGCAGGGTTTTTAAAAATGGGGATTTGCCCTGGTTGGCAATCGTGGCGAGTTCGGGCAGTTTGAGGAAGGAGTCGGCGAGGGCGACTAAATCGCGGGCGTTGGCGCGTCCAGATGCGGCTTTTCCAGTCAGGCGTTCGATATCGTAGATCCGTTTGAGCAGTTGTTGGAGATCTTGGCGCAGGAAGGTATTTTCGACGAGTTCTTTGATCGTATCCTGGCGTTTACTGATACTGTGAATATCGAGTAGGGGTTGCAGGATCCAGCGACGTAATGCGCGTCCACCCATTGCGGTACAGGTTTTATCTAATGCCCACAGTAAGGAGCCTTGAAAGTTGCCGTCTCGAACGGTTTGAGTGATTTCTAAGTTCCGGCGCGACTGATGATCTAAGACGAGATAATCGCCAAGGGAATAGGTACGAAGCGGTTGGAGGGCGACGGGATTACTTTTTTGGGTGGCTTCGAGATATTCTAATAAGCCGCCAGCAGCCCGTACAGCAAGGGGAAACGGCGCACACCCCAAAGATTCTAGCGATCGCATTTTAAACGTATCCATCAGCCGTTGCTTGGCTTCTGGCAGGGTAAATGGTGCCAGGGGACGCATGGCGTAGCAGAAGCAATTCGGGAGGCTGGTAGGGAGTAAGTCAGAGGTTTCACCTGGGCGCAAGAGACGATTCAAATCTGGCGCGGCGATGGGAATCAGGATTTCCGGCGGTTGCAACCGCATTAGCTCTTGAGTGAGAACTTCTAAATCACTGCTTTGAGTAGTGAGAAATTCACCTGTAGAGATATCTGTATAGGCTAGTCCCCAATTATCGCCGACGAGGACGATCGCGGCAAGAAAATTATTCCGCCGCGATTGGAGCATTTCTTCTTCCTGAATCGTGCCCGGAGTCAGTACCCGCACAACTTCCCGCCTAACTAAACTACCTGCGGCTTCGGCGGCGGTTTCCATTTGGTCGCACAGGGCGATCGCGTAGCCTTTTTCGACTAACATGGCACAATAGCGATCGACTGCATGGTGCGGTACGCCTGTCATTGGTACCCGTCCGATTTCTTTCCCACCTTCCTTGCTAGTCAGTACCAATTCTAGTTCTCGCGCAATTGTAATTGCATCCTGAAAAAAGGTTTCAAAGAAGTCACCACAACGATACAGGAGTAAAGCATGAGGATATTGCTCCTTCACCTCGACATAGTGTTGGTACATTGGCGAGAGCTTGGATTTGTCGAGCAATCGATAGTCACCGTTGCGAATTTGGCTCTGGCTCGTGCGAATACCAGTCAAGTCGAGGATGTTGTCAGACATGAATAGGGTGGAATAGGGTGGGGACAGATCCCCGACTTCTTCAAGAAGTCGGGGATCTTGCAGTAATGGCTATTTTACTATTCGCTGCTTGTAGGGAGGAGATCGATCGTTGAAATGGCTTAGATCCCACAATTGGCGAGCTACCCTGCATGATTCCATAGAAATTAGGCGGTATGTAGCTCAATCGATCAAACAAACTATGGGGGACTCCCACAGAAGGTACGGATTGAGATTGAAGCTAGAGCAGTTAAAATAAAATATCGGGAACCAGCAATAACTAATCATTATGCAATCTCTAGACACCAGACCGCTGCTAGTTGATATCAGCCATATCACTCTTCGCCTCACCCACGCAGAGTTTGAGCAACTGTGTCAAGATAACCCAGACATGCCATTTGAGTTAACAGCTACCGGAGAATTAGTGATAATGGCACCAGCAGGATGGGAAAGCTCTGAGCGAAATATTGATTTGGCGGCTCAGGTATTTAATTGGAATCGGCAAGCTAAACTAGGTAAAGTTTTTGATTCTTCTGGTGGTTTCACACTCCCTTCTGGGGCAGTTAGATCGCCTGATGTGACTTGGATCGAAAAGTCTAAATTTGAGGGTATCTCGGCTAAAATTGCCTTCCCTCAGGTCGTTCCCGATTTTGTGATTGAGCTGAGGTCTATGAGTGATAGCTTAACCACCCTCCAATCTAAAATGTTGGAGTATCAAGCTAATGGTGTGCGGTTGGGATGGCTGATCAATCCCCAGCAACAGCAGGTGGAAGTTTATCGATTGGGGCAGCTAGTGGAAATATTGCAGTCGCCACTGAATCTTGATGGTGAAGATGTTTTAGTTGGCTGCTCGATCGATCTAAGTACGATTTTGTAAAAATATTTGATTAATGCCAACCTAATTTTCCCAA
>NZ_JANOJV010000101.1:0-5997 GCF_031418915.1 Chamaesiphon sp. VAR_48_metabat_135_sub
TAAAACTATCAAACAGCGATGCGATCGAAAATGTTCGAGTAGTAGAGACAATCTAGCTTCTAAGTCTAATGGTGGTTCTGGTAAAGCCTCGATATTGAGTGAAGCGATAAGATTGCGATCGATAAATTCCACCACAGAACGCTGACAGCCTAAACTCTGCCAGACGATCTCATCAAACTCATCTTTAATATCTTCTACTAATTGTCTAGCTATGGCGGTTTTACCAATGCCAGCAGCACCGGAGATAACGACGGAGCGACATTTCTCTGTGAGTATCCAGTTTTTGAGCGAGTCTAGTTCTTGAGTGCGATCGTAAATAGGAACGAGATCTGGAATGGTTTTTAAATACTGTGGGTTGTTCGATCGATCTAATTTTCGATCGTTGTGATATTGATGATTATTTAGTGTGATCTCAGAACAGACATTCAGTGATGATATCTGTCCAAAAAATGATGAACTATTTTCAGATCGATATCGTTCGATAGTAGAGCGAAAATTTGCTTTCTTTACTTGTTCGCCTACAGCCTCAGAGATAGCCTTCCACAAGCCAGCCGCAACATCATTAATGTGAGATTGCTCACAGTAGTTATCCCTGGCTATCTGTGAATATTTTTTGCCCTGACATACGCCTTCAATAATCGATCGTTCCAAGTCGCTTAGGTGTTTATTTCGCGATGCGAAGACCAAATTGTCAGCTATTTTCAGAGCTTCGGCAATATCCATATTGAGGCGGTAGATTACATTATGCCTATTTTATCCTACTTTTTTGTAATTAAGCCCATTACTTTTGTTCCGGATCTAACCAAATATTTTATGTCACGTTTTCAGATCACAGGTTTGTAACTGCCTATTTTTTCCTATCGACGATCGACTTGAGCCTGAATATGCTTGTATTCAGGAAATGATTTAGGTAATCGATTCCGCAAGACACCCCCGATTTGCAGGATTGTTCAATAATGAAAATTAAACAGTTTCGATCTATTTTAGCAGTTGCTGTTGTAGCTGCCTCAATTACCGCAAGCATCTCACCCGCTCAGGCAATTCCTCTGGATGAAGTTTTAGACTCTGCTGGCAAATCATTCGTAAGAAGTTTCTTTGGTGGTGGGGATAAACAAGAATCATCACAATCTGGCGGCTTCAGTAATAACACACCTCAACCCCAAACAACGCCATCTAGCCTACCACAATCTGGTGGCTTCAGTAATGACACACCTCAACCGCAAGCAACTCCTCCGCAAAATAATAACTCCGCACCGTCTCCCTCAGCCCCACCACTCAGAAGAGTTTTCCGTAGTCTGCAAACAAGCTGTGTCAAAGCTAGTGGCTCCGATATGACAGGAATAGGTCGAGATGATTCAGATTCGATAGTATCTGTGGGACAGAGAGCTATCAAAGTTGGTGCAAAAGTTGCTATTAATGTCGATAGCCCCTTTCAGATGACTTGTGCCATCACGAGACATCCTACTGATGAGAAACTTAGACTTGCCCTGGCAATTCCAGATAATTCAGGTCTTGAAACTGTGAGAGTGAGTATCTATGTAAATGGACAAGAGAAATTTAGCCAGATAATTAGTCGTGGACAAGCTCGCCAAAAAGATATTGATATTACAGGTGCAAGTAGCTACGCCTATATATTACAGCCAATTGGAGTTACCTGGCTTAGTTTCAATACCAGTATTTATTTCCCTATCATGCGACAACCAATGGCAACAGTAAACTAGATTAAAAGAATAGTTAGCAATCTAAATAATCTGACATTGCATTGACAGCAAACAACTCGAATACATCAACATCAATAATCAATCATGAAAAATATTTCAACTTTATTATCAATTTTTGCTGGTATGACTGTCTTCATTCATATCGCTCCGGCTAAAGCAGAATTAGCACCTGGTATTACTTTCGATCGGCTCATAAGTTTCAATAGTAAATTAGTCATAAAAGATCGGCTCAAAGAATTCGATAAAAATCAAGACTTCTCCAACTTCTTGTCGTACAGTAATTCTCCAATCGAAGGAGCTATTTCACTGAGCGAATATTATCCAATAATTGATAACTCAGAAGTCTTCAATGCTTTTACTAGCAAGACTACTTCGTTTTAAGCTAATCACAAGCTAGATATATCAAAGCAGTTTTTACAGTAAAGTTAATTGCACCAGCAACAATTATAATTATTTGTAATATTATTTTTAATAAAACTATACTATTCATTAATCACATCTAATTTGTATGAAAAATATCAGTTTTTTATTAACATCTACGATCGCAGTTCTATCTCTAACAGCCTCGATTCGTGAAGTATCTGCTGAAACATCAGTTCGCAAAGCTGAAGAATTTAAATCAAGACAACTAATTGCTCAATCATGCCGAAATATTAATGTTCGTACTAATGGACAAAGTAGAACTTTCAATAGAGGAACAGGGGCAATAGTCTGTGGCTATCGATTCCGCTTTCAGTCTGATGGTAATTTGGTTCTCATCAATAGCTCTGGTCAAGTTCTCTGGGCAACTGGAACAGAAGGACGTGGTGAAATTTTAAGATTGCAACCAGATGGAAACCTGGTGATCTATGGTGGTGGTAGGGCACTCTGGGCAACAAATACAGATGGTAATCCTGGAGCCTTCTTTGCTATCCAGGCAGATGGAAATCTAGTAATGTACAGAAGCAACGGGCAACAAGCTCTTTGGGCCAGCAATACAGATAGTGGGCAATTCCGCACTCGTAATGCAGCAGGAGAGTGGGGTGATGGTGGTCAATCTCAAGTACAAGTTTCTCAACCCAGCCAAAATTCTAGTCAGCCAATTGCTCCGCTTACCTCTCTGAGTACAATACCAACATGTCTTTTCGGAACAGGATGTCAGGGGGGCGGTTCTCAGCATACAGGTGTTGACTATTTCATGGATGCAGGAAGTAATGTTAGGTCAATTTGCGATGGGGTTGTGGACTACTCATCAACAAACTCTGCAAATCTGAATACTATCTGGAATAGCTTTGTCATTATCAGACATAACAACTGTGGCGGCTATCAAACTCTATATGCCTATTATGGGCATCTTAATTCACAGGTATCCGCAGGACAAAATGTTCAAAGAGGTCAGACTATCGGTAATATCCAAGATCAGGGCGGTAATAGTCATCTACATTTTGGACTAGCTACCGTCAAGTTTAATAATGGGTGGGGATATCAGAATGGAAACTTAAATGCAAAAGGTTGGATCGATCCAGGAGATTTTGCCAGAAAATACTAGTGCGGACGCTCCGCGATTCTCCACGGAGAGGCTACGCCAACGAATCGATCGATCGTTCGGGAACTGGAAAAAATTCCCGAACCAATGCAACTAAGCCTTTTAGATTTTATTCGTTCTCTCGGTAATAGCTATACAGCCACAAACCAATCTGAAACAAAGTCGGTGGGAAGCCAGAAGCGCGATCCTTCAAGCAAACGCCGCACTACATCAACCCTAATCGCTGGTAAAGGAAAAACATTAGGAGATATTGTTACTCCGATCGTTGACGATCGGGATTGGGAATGTCTGCAATAATTAGTAGCAGGAAACTTTATAGAAATCGAGCTATAATTACCTGTAGGCAACTGCGAAAACGCACGCTGACGCGAACGGATGTTAGAGCATATTAAAGCAGAACGAGAGTCGATCGATCTCAGGACACTTAATATGACAGCTTTCTTTACTCAAACTCAGCTATGATATCCTCGATCTCGTTTTTCTCGATATCTTCTTGCTCTGATTTAGAATATATAGTAACTAAAATTATTCGTTCGATCGTTTTGACATAATAAATTAATCGATAGCCACTACTCTTACCTTTGTGATTATTACTATTTTTAATTCTAACTTTATAAATTTCTAGATTCAGATCGGTGATTCTGTCTCCAGGTAGTTCGCCTATTGCGATTGAGTCAACTATCGGACGAACATCATCTTTAATATTTCGATATTTCTTTTCTAGACTCTTAATCTTCTTCTGGAATTTAGCAGTTGCATCAACCTGGATAGAAATTGGTGGATCGTCCATCAAATTACTCCCACAACTTAGAAGCAGGTATCGTATTACCCGCTACAACGTCTGCCCATCCTTCTCGAAAACTTTGTGCTGGTGATTCATCATCTTCGTTATCTTCCTCTACTAGCAGAATTACTTTAATTTTCGATCCGATCGGAATTTCTACTGAATTCAAATTTAAGATCTCTAGATCCCCTGATGATGCGATTCTTGCTGGTAGTTCGTAAGCTTTCATCATGACTTTCTATTACTATCGAGATTTTAATCGATTGCTGAGACAAATTTTGCTATTGTCCTACCTTTGTATTTTAACCGATCGTAAGGAGCCAACCTGCGATCGAGTGCCAAAAACTCCCCCACCAGTTGCGGTGTCGGCGCAGAATTAGCCACCTGCATGAAAAAGTCTACCAATGCCTTAGTGTACGTCCGCCGCGGATTGGGCGATCGACTGGGCGAGTTAAAATAAGTAATAAGTAATAAATAATAAGGCGTAGGGTGTGTTTCTGCGCCAGCAAAACGCACCGATCCTCGTCCAATCGAACCTAGATGGTGCGTTACCCTTACGGGATAACACACCCTACTTTCACGAAAAATCGGAACCAGAGATCGAGTACCTCCGGTAGGCTTTGCCAACGACATAAATTTCATTTGAAAAATCATAAACAAATCTACCTTTTGAGTGATTTATTTATGAGCAATAATTGATATAACTGGAACATACAAGTTGTTAATCAAATTTATTTAAAGGGTAATCACATGAGCGATCTAATTGTTGTCGGTTTTAAAGATGAATTTAAGGCCGATGAGGTGATGAACGAACTAAGAAGGCTCCAGTCACAGTATTTAGTCGATCTAGAAGATGCCGCTGTTGTCGTCAGAACTCAAGAAGGCAAAGTTAAAATTAAGCAAGCTCAAGAACTGGTAGCTACTGGCGCAGTAAGTGGAGGTTATTGGGGACTATTACTCGGCGTGATTTTCTTCAATCCAATTTTTGCTTTAGTCGGCGCGGCGGCTGGGGCACTTTCGGGAGCATTAAGCGATATCGGGATTAATGATGATTTTATGCGCGATCTTGGTGGCACGATCGAACCAGGAACTTCGGCGATCTTTGTGCTGGTACGTAAATCTACACCCGATCGAGTCTTGGCAGATTTAAGCAAGTTTGAGGGCAAAGTTTTACGTACTTCATTATCAAAAGAAGATGAAGCAAAACTTCAAGCTGCCCTGACAAAAAGTGAAGCGTCACTAGCAATCTAATCGTAACTAAATTTGCTAGTTACTAGAAAGCTAATGACTGCAAACCGTCTCAATTTATTAGCCAAATAGGAGAATAACCATGCCAACAATCATGGCTGAAGGCAAGACTTTTGAAGTTGCCGAAGGAAGTAACCTACGAGAATCATTACTAGAACATGACATCGATCTGTATAGCAATGGCGCGCAAATCTTCAACTGTCACGGACACGGTATCTGCGGTACCTGCATGGTGAAAGTCGAGGGTACAGTCTCCGAACCAACCAAATTAGAAACGACACGGATGGCTTTTCCGCCACACTCTGGGCACAAAGATCGACGGTTATCTTGCCAAGTCAAAGTACTAGGTGATGTGCGCGTCACAAAATTTGAAGGGCACTTTGGCGAAGGGGAAGAGTCTTTCTGGACACCCGAGCAGGGATTAGTAAAAGCCACTGCAAACGTGTCATAAATAAAGATTAGGTAGGGGCAATTCATGAATTGCCCCTACCTATTCTTTATTCAATTATCTGCTTGGTGCGCCGCCAAAGTCGTTGTCTTGTCGCAGTTGTGTGGTCGGGTTCCCCGACCACACTGCACCGCTTTTTTATTCGGGGGGAACCCTAGACATAAAAACGCCGCTGTCTTGAAAAGGTGCTCTACTTGCGGCTCACCTTTGGACGGGTTCCCCGTCAAAAAAGGTGAGACAAGACGGGGAAACCCCAAGACCGCACTTTTCG
>NZ_JANOJV010000102.1:0-3345 GCF_031418915.1 Chamaesiphon sp. VAR_48_metabat_135_sub
CCAATTCCAGCGCAATATTCCCTTTAGTGCTTTCGTTCAAGCCTTCCGCGATCTGATGGGGCAATTATGGGCAGAGTCAGATCGGGAATTGCATTCAAATCGGTCGTCTGCTTCAGGAAAATGAGGGTACCAAAGAAGATAGACTCTTCGATATCGTTGGACATCTCGATCGCGGACATGAGTTAATTACCAAACCTGAAGAACGCGAATCTTTAGCTCAATTAAACTTAGCTGCTGGCAAAAAAGCTCGAAATGCTACCGCCCATGCTGCCGCTCGTGTATTTTTGCAAACTGGCACAGATTTACTCACAGCTACTTGTTGGCAAACCCAGTATGAATTGACACTCGATCTCTATACTTGTGCTGTTGAATCTGCATACTTGAATGGTGATTTTGATGAGATGGAACGGCTCGCTGCGATTGTTTTGTCAGCAGCTCGGACAATTTTGGATAAAGTTAAAATCTACGAAATCCAAATATCCGCTCAAACAGCCCAAAATCAGATGTTAAAAGCCATCGAGATCGGGAGAATTGCACTAAGTGAATTAGGGATCGAATTTCCGCTTACACCAGATGTCGCAAGAATTGATGCAGGGCTGAAACAGATTAGCGATCGAATTAACGGTGAAAAAATTGAAGATTTACTGTATTTACCCCCAAATAGCAATCTTCATGTACTGGCAAAAATGAATTTGCTAATGGCTTTTTTTGCTGCTGTCTATATGAGATTGCCTAACTTATTACCTTGTATTAGTACGGCAATAGTCGCTGTCGTTTAGAGTTTGGTAATACTCCTGCCTCGATTATCGGTTATCAACTGCATGGAACGATCTTATATCATTTCTTTGGAGAGGAGCAGGTTGGTTATGAGTTTTGTCAATTAGGATTAAAATTACTCGATCGACTGAACGAACGAGAACTAAAATCTCAAGTTATGTTAAGATTTGGCGGCTGGCTTCAACATCATCGCGAAGCTGTCAGTCAATCGGCAATTACATTAAAAGAGGCTTACTTATCAGGGAGAGAAACAGGCGATATTTTAGGTGCAAGCTACAGCATTATCAATCACTTTCATCTCAAATTTTTGGGTGGCGTAAGAATGGATGAGTGGGCATCATAATTGCCTGAATATCAGAAAATTTTGACACAGACAAAACAAGATTCCGCACAAATATATTTGAGTCTGACTTGGCAAACTATGCTGAACTTCCGCCAGAAAGTCAGTCAACCAGAGTGCTTGGACGGTGCAATTGATGACGAGAAAGCGATGCTACCTCAGCACCAGCGAGATGATGATTATAGTGCGATGGCGATCTCGGGTATCTACAAAGTGATGCTAGCTTACTCATTTGGTAAATATACACTGGCGGTCGATCGGATCGCTCAAACCCAGCCATATCTGCAAGCGGTATTGGGAATGTTTTTTGTGCCTGTATTTCACTTCTACTCGGCCTTATCACACTTAGCACTCCTTCCATCACCCCTCGCCTGGGAGCAAGCCGAAATCCTCGCCCAGGTAGAAATCCATCAAGCTGCACTACTGCATTTTGCCCAAAACGCACCGATGAATCATTTGCATAAATGGCATTTAGTCGAGGCAGAGCGACAACGAGTATTAGGTGATAAACTGGCAGCGATCGAACATTACGATCTGGCTATTTCCCTGGCTAAAGCAAATGAATTCCTCAATGAAGAAGCTTTAGCTAACGAAAATATTCGTCTCGATCGACAATCTTAGCTTATCGGCGTTGCTGGATAGAAGTATGAAAAGCGGGGAGCGGGGGAGGAGAGATAATTGGATTGTGAAAATAGCGCGTCATACCTCAAATCAGCAACGTCAGCTTATCCACTTTCCCGATCGCAATTGCGGCATTTTGTCCGCCAAAGCCAAAACTCAGACAGAGTAAATTATTTACGTCTGTAGAGCGAGCAGTTGTTACTAAATCCAAGTCAAATTCAGGCTGCTTTAAACCAACACAAGAGGGTAAAATCTGAGTCTCGATCGCTTTGAGACACAGCGCGACACCAACCGCTCCAGACGCGCCTAAGGTGTGACCTGTTGCGCCCTTGGTAGAACTAATTGCCACTCCGTTGGGGAAAATCTGTTGAATTAATTGGCTTTCATGTCGATCGTTTAATGGTGTACTGGTACCATGTGCGTGGATATAATTGATGTCAGTGGGTATGAGCTGACTCCGCTGGAGACATTGATAAATTGCCTGTTGCGCCGCAGTTCCCGCTTCATCCATCGCACACATCTGATAAGCATCATTAGTCAAACCAAATCCCAGTATTTCTCCATAAATTTTGGCACCGCGAGATCGAGCTAATTCCACTGTCTCTAACATAAATACAGCCCCCGCTTCGCCCAAGACTAATCCCTCTCGCTGTCGATCGAAAGGATAGCAGCCATTCGTCGCCAATGCACCCATTTGACTAAAACCCGCGATCGTTAAAGGTGTAATCGGGGCTTCGACAGCTCCCGCGATCGCGCGCTCGCAGGCTCCAGAACGCATCAAATTGACGGCTTGTGCTAGAGACCATATTCCCGTCGCACAAGCCGCCATTGGAGCTAATACAGCCGATCGGGAGCCGATATATCTAGCCGTCTCGATCGCGGGACTATGGGGTAGGAAGTCTAACCAATTAATCAAGTCTGGCTGGGCAGATGGATTTGAGGTCAATTTTTCCCATGCTGACTGACAACCGCGACTGGAACCGATAATAACGCCACAATCGAGCAGTGGTAAACTCAAACCCGCATCCCGCACAGCTTCAGCTACAACGATCCGAGTCAGATCGATCGCCTGCTGGGGCTGACTACCAATTAGAGCGAGCGGCAGTGGGAGTAAATTGGCAAAAGGTTGCCGTAGTTGGATCGCGGATCGATCGTCCAACAAGCCTTGCCAAGTTTCAGCCAAATCTCCAAATGCAGTTCTAAAACCAATTCCAGTAATTACAATTTGCATCTATAGACACTAGTACTCGGTGGCGTAAATAAAAGTACTATTTTGGGCAAAGGGGGGAGCGGGGAGCGGGGAGAGTAATTAGAAAAGAACTCAATGGTAGCTTTATTTCTGCCGCTCAGTACTAGCAGCCTGCCCTTAGAAACTTAAAAATGATCTCGTAGGGTGTATTAGCGACAGAGTAACGCACCCTACGAGATCATTTTCAGGAAACACTTTCAACTGTCTTGAAAAGGTGCTCCACTTGGGGCGTTTTTATTCGGGGGTTCCCCCCGAATAAGAAAACGACAAGACAAGACGGCGCAAAGCCCAAGACCGCACTTTTCGCTCCCCGCTATCTCCCATTCATACTAGGATTAAATTCAAAATTATTAATAAT
>NZ_JANOJV010000103.1:0-4384 GCF_031418915.1 Chamaesiphon sp. VAR_48_metabat_135_sub
GAGTGATTTTGATTATTCTTTATTGGAGTTAGGGTATAGGGTACAAATACACCACCACACACAAACACCCCCACACCCCAACACCCCCACACCCCAACACCCCCACACCCCAACACCCCCACACCCCCTCTCCCATGAAACCATTCCCCCTACTACAGCCCAACCTCGTACTCGGTAAGTCCGTGTTAGATTTAACACCTGAGATTCTGGCTCGATATCAGATTGAAGGATTGATTTTAGATGTTGATGATACGATCGTACCGATCGGTAGTAGTGTCGCACAACCAGAACTCGCGCGGTGGATTGCCGAAATTAGACAAATAGTCCCACTTTGGTTGGTAACAAATAATCCCAGTCAAGTAAGAATTGGAGCGATCGCGGATAGTTTATCGCTACCATATTTTCTGAGTGCGGCGAAACCCTCCCGCCGCAAACTCCGACAAGCAGTTGAAGCAATGAAGCTAGAACCGTCGCGGGTAGCGATGGTAGGCGATCGAGTATTTACAGATGTCCTCGCAGGCAATCGACTAGGGCTGTTTACAATCTTGATCGAGCCGATTTTCAGTGAGGATTCTTCCTTCAGTTTTAACCTCTTGCGGCGGATCGAGTTTGCGATCGCTAGAGTATTAGGGGTTTCTTTTACCACAAGCAAATAAATCTTTACACTACATCACAAATCTTCAATATGTCGAAATATAAATAAATTATTAAGAAAACGAGAATGCTCGAAAATATCTGGCATTATAGTTTTATTGTAAATGGAGTCAGCCAATATAAAGACTCTAAACATAATATAAAACATAAGATTTTTCAGAGCGTTAGCTGCCAAGATATAGGCAGTTGACGCTCTGAAACGTTTTGAGCAATTTTTTTCACCGATAGTTGAATATTGTGCTCCATCGGCGAAAGCCTCGATCCCTAGCTATTAAGCCTCGATCCCCATCATGTCTCAGACCCTAGTAATCAAAGTTGGTACATCGAGTCTGACTCGTAGTGATGGCAGATTGGCTTTAGCAACGATCGCCGCATTGATTGAAACCATCGTCGATTTACGCGCCCAAGGTTATCAAATTGTTTTAGTTTCTTCTGGTGCAGTTGGAGTTGGTGCAGCGCGACTGGGAATGACAGAGCGTCCGAAAACGATCGCACTCAAGCAAGCAGCGGCGGCGGTGGGGCAAGGTATCATTATGCGAGTGTACGACGATTTATTTCGCGAACATCAACAGCCAGTCGCACAAATATTACTAACGCGGGGAGATCTCGACCGACGCAGTAGTTATATTAATGCTTACAATACCTTTCAAGAACTATTCCGCCTGGGCGTAATGCCGATCGTCAATGAAAATGATACAGTCGCCGTAGACGAGCTAAAATTTGGCGATAATGATACTCTTTCAGCACGGGTAGCCAGCTTAATCGATGCCGACTGGTTATTTTTACTGACTGATGTCGATCGATTATACTCGGCTGACCCTCGCAAATTTCCTGACGCTCAACCGATCGTCCAGATCGATCGATTAGAGGATTTAACGGCTCTGCAAATTCAAACTGGGGGAAAGGGTTCGGAATGGGGAACGGGGGGCATGGTGACAAAAATAGCCGCCGCTGGGATAGCAACTAGTGCTGGTGTAAAAACAGCTATTACACATGGGCAGTTTCCACAGTATATCGAGCGGATTCTCAACGGCGAACCCTTGGGTACTCAATTTACGCCACAACTACGCGCCGACAATGCCAGAAAACGCTGGATCGCGCATGGGTTGATAACAGTAGGTAAAGTCTATTTAGATGCTGGTGCGGTTGAAGCGATTACGGCTAGTGGTAAATCTTTATTACCAGCCGGAATCACTCACCTCGAAGGAGATTTTGAGGCGACGGATGCGGTGCAATTGTGCGATAGTTCGGGCAAAGAGATTGGGCGCGGGATTATAAATTATAGTAGTGTCGAACTCGATCGAATTCAGGGACATCGATCGACCGATATTATCGATTTACTGGGCTACCTGGGTGAAGAAACAGTTGTCCATCGAGATAATTTGGTGTTGAGCTAGGATTTTGAATTGAAATGACAGTAATAGAATCGGGCGTTACTGAATTGGGGTATGATGCACCGTTTATCAATCCAATTATCTCTCTTCCCCCCGCTCCCCGCCCCCCCCTTTCCTTGCATATTGCAAGTGCTGTATCTATCTTCGTTCTGACGGGAAGGACGTAGAGTATTAACAAAAATATCCCAATCGAACTTGAGTTCGCTGTTGGTTGGGATCGTGTTCTAATAAATATTCGCGGGTAATTACACCTTGACTGCGTAAATTAGCTACCTCACTTTCGGCGATTTCGGTATCTGTAGATAATAGAATTACTTGTTCGCTAGCTGTGGGAAAATAACGTTCGATCAGATTAGTTCGGTGTGAGGAATCTAATCTGCCTAATGGCGTATCGATCGCGATTGGTAATTGTCGTCCCGACACTCGTGCTAATCCCCATAATAAGGCGATTGCTAAGAGTTGTTTTTCACCTGCGGAAAGTCGATGTTTGGGTAATAATTTTCCCTCGAGGTCGTGTAGGGAAAGAGTAAAGCTGCTACTATCGATCGTCACTCGCTGTACGAGTTCAGACTTGTGGAGCAAATAGCGAAAACATTCGGTAACTTCGTTTTCCAGTTTATTAATTTTTTTGAGGGTGAGTTTCTCTTTAAATATTTGCAATGTTGCCTTGACTTTGGCTACAGAATCAATGAGGTGCTGGTCATTTTTTAGCTTGATGTTATCTTCGGTATAGGTAGCTAATTCTTGCCTAGTTTTATTAATGATTCGATCGAGTTCTTCATGGCGACGATCGGTACTAATTTTATCGGCTTTGAGTTGAGATACTAGTTCGCGGGCGATAGCTTCCTGGGATTTGAGTCGAGTAAATTCTTCTGGAGAAGCGGCTTCAGCTATTTGACGATCGATAAATTCTAAGTCGGTTTCTAGTTTGGTTAATTGAGTTTGTAGTTCGCTAACTTTCTGAAGATCTCGATCGAGGTCGTATTTAAGGATACGATCTAGCTGAATCATCGTTTCTACATCTGTACCCAAGTATCCACATTTCCCCGATTCAACGTCTTTAATTAAGCTTTGATTTTCACGCTCTAGAAAAGTTTGAATATCGGCAATCTGGTTTTCTAAAACTGCTTGTTGTTGGAGATAATCGAGTAACCGACGATCTCGATCGACTAGTAGATCTAGAGCAGCTTTTCCTTGTTGATAGCGGAGTTCGATCTCTCCTTGTGCTTGCATCTTAACTAATAAGGGCGCGATTAAAGCTAATGGTAAACTACCTGCGGCAAGATTACCTAAATCTTGACGGTGTTGTTCGATTTGAGATTGGATGGCTCTTGATTCTAACTCTAATTCTTTGCCCTGAGCAGCGATTTTTCCACCTTCAAGGACAAATTTATCAAAAGCTTGTGTTTCCTGCTCGATCGCGATTTTTAATCTTGCTTCAATCTTGACTAATTCTGCGGTGACTGCTACTAATTCTAACTGCTCCTGTTCCAACTTCGATTCGATTTTATCGATCGCTTCTAATTGTTTTCCCGTCGCGATATCTCGCCGCTTTCTACTTACCAATATATCTAAATCTGCTGCCAATCGTTCGGCTAATTCCAACCCTAATAAAGATTGAATGGCATCAAATACCCCCACGGGTGGAGTTTCCTGTTCTGCTAATTCCTTTACTTGTTCGCCATCAAACAAAAATAGATTAGAAATCCCTAACGGTAACAGATTCTCGATATATTCATCCCAAGTATTTAATAGAGTCTTATCCGCCCAATCATTAACTAAAATACCTAAAGTATCCTTCCCGTCCTTGGGATTCCGCTCCCAATATCTGACGATCCGAATATCTCGTAAATCGCCATCTTCCGCGACCTGAAATGCTAATTCAATTCTGGCTTTTTCGACTAATGGTGTATGACGACTCACGCACTGATCGAGAAAGTCGCCATAACTCAAACTTCCCCTCGTCGAACATTGAGCGCGAGCACCATAAAGAGCCAACCTAATTGCATCCATAATCGTCGTTTTGCCACCACCATTCATCCCCCCAATCAGAATAATCGGGCGACTCTCTGATGATGTATCTGGTAGTAAATCTATCGTATTTTTACCCAAATAAGAACCAAAGTTTTCTAAAATTAGTTCGCGAAATAACATAGTTAGTTAATAATTGATAATTATTAATTGAAAGTAATGTACAGAAAAACTCAGATAAAACATTGATTAAGCAATGAATTTGTTCGTCTCCTCATGCCTGCCCTCCTTCCGAGATCTATCGATTGTCGGGCTTGTCGGGCAGGCAATCGTCACCTCACTCGCATTCATCTACTGGTCGGGTG
>NZ_JANOJV010000104.1:0-7242 GCF_031418915.1 Chamaesiphon sp. VAR_48_metabat_135_sub
AGAGCCGCTCAGAGGCTGTCAGAAATGGCGGGAATTGAGGCTAAGACCATTCACCGTCTATTGGAGTTCGATCCGGCGACTAGAGGGTTTAAACGGTCTGTTGACGACCCCTTACCTCACAATGCAATTGTTGTCGATGAAGCTTCAATGTTGGATTTATTCTTGGCGAATTCTTTAGTCAAGGCGATTCGGACTGATGCCCATTTACTCATAGTGGGAGATATCGACCAACTACCTTCTGTGGGGCCAGGAAGCGTACTGGGCGATCTGATTAAATCGGGTCGGATTCCAGTAGTCAGACTCACTCAAGTGTTCCGTCAAGCCCAATCGAGTGGGATTATTCGCGCTGCTCACCAAATTAATCGCGGACAATATCCCACTTTGGAACCGATTTCTGATACGCCTGTGTCGGATTGTCTATGGCATAGTGGCGGCTTTGAACCGGAACATGGGGTGCAAACGATTTGCGAGTTGATTCGAGATTTTGTGCCCAGTTTAGGGTTTAATCCGGTTACGGACGTGCAGGTATTGTGTCCGATGACCAGAGGGATAGTGGGAACACGCAATTTGAATCAGGTGTTGCAAGAATTACTCAATCCTCCTACTCCTGAAAAAGCGCAAATTAATCGCGGTGGGGATATTCTACGGGTAGGAGATCGGGTGATTCAACTCAAGAACGATTACGAGCGGGAGGTATTTAATGGAGATTTGGGGGTGGTTAATGCGATCGATTCAACTGAGCATGAGGTGATGATTCAGTTTGAGGGGAGAGAAGTTATCTATGACTATGCGGACTTAAATGAACTAGGATTGGCTTGGTCGATTAGCATCCATAAATCTCAAGGTTCGGAGTATCCGGTGGTGATTTTGCCGTTGTATATGCAGCATTACCTATTGTTATCGCGAAATTTAGTGTATACCGGATTGACTAGGGCGAAGCAGTTAGCGATCGTGGTGGGTTCTAATAAGGCGATTGGGTTGGCGGTGAGACAAAATCAGGTTGGGAAAAGATATACTCGTCTACCTGCCAGATTGGGAGGAAATACCCTATCTTATGATGCGAGAGCTTCGACTAAATAATTGGCGGAAGGAGCGACATTCATCGATTCTTCGTTCGCGATCTTGGTATGATGGCAGAGGATAGATCGAGCGATACTAGACTTTGTGTTAGGGCAGGCGAATATCCAAGCTTTACGGAAGAAACCCAACGACTGAAGCACAGCCTACTGAGTAAGTTTAGAATTATGGCTCTAACGCTAGGCTATCCAGATAATTGGTCGGAAATTGCCGCAACAGTTAAGCAAGCAGCAGGCTATCGCTGTAATCGCTGTGGCTTGAAATGCCTGCCGCCACATAATAGTTACCGCCACCTCGACCTCTCGCTCAGACGCAAACTGTCAGCGCAAGTTCACCATCTAGATGGGAATCCCGCCCAGAATGACAAGTCTAATCTGGTTTGTCTGTGCAGTGGGTGTCATTTGCGGATGCACCGCCATCGTCCTCAACCGACACCAGGGCAATTGTCACTAAAGTTAAAGCTGCCCAAAGTACGCAAACCTCGCAAACAAAGGCAAAATTGGCAGTTAACGCTTGCCGATCTGATCGATCGATTACCCCGATTATCAGGAGAATTGTATCAGCAACTGGAATTAGACTTGAACAATAACTAGCAGCTTGCGCGTCGTTTAACGACGATCGACAATGTTATCAGGCCAATAGGTCGTCGATTTGGGCTAACAGTTTATCAATTTTCTTCCACTTCTGTGGATCTTGCCACACCTTGATACTTGTTGCTTTTTTGAGGGTGGACTGAATCCGCTGCTTGGGTTCTTCTTCTGGACGAGGAACCCGTCCGTCAGAACTCCGCTGTTTGGGTTCGAGATTAATGGGTGGTGGAGAAATTTGAGTACTTTTCACCTGATCTTTAATCTGGGTCAGACTCCAGTGTTGCTCAATCGCCATTTCCAGCATTTCTGCTCGCCGATCGAGGCGAGGTCATCGATCTTAGCAATTGCTTGTGCTTTGGTATATTCAATCTCTCCTTTGAGAATTGCGTCTAGCAACAGATCGGGCAGGTTGAGCAATGGCAACCGATTATTCACAAACGACCGCCAGCTCATGCCTTTGGCGTTATCAGTGATGACTCGATCAACGATGATTTGGCGATCTTCGATGTTACCCATAACGTTATGGGTAACTTTTTTACCTTTAGCTAAATTGTCGAGAGCATAAAGAATAGACTTAACTTCGTCGTTTGTGCCAACCTCCAACTCGATCGCCAATAGATTCAGAATTGCTTGAGTTTCTTCGATCAGATTGAGGTTGTCGCGGTGTATATTTTCAGCTAGGGCTAATCTACGGGTATCGCGATCGGATAGAGCTAGAATAACAACGGGAACTGTAGTTAAGTTATTAGCCCTAGCCGCGATCAATCGTCGCTCTCCAGCAATCAGTTCGTAACCATCATCGATCGAACGAACTACTAAATTTTGCAGAATTCCAAATTCATGCACATTTGCATTAAGTTGAGCTTGACTATCAGAATCGAAGTATTTGCGAGGTTGATAAGGAGAGCGTTTAATCGAATCAGGCGGTAGGTGTGTAGTCGGCTGTGCTTGCTGCAATCGTTCAATTTCAGCTTGAAGCGCGGTAATAGTTTCTCGATTGGCAGTGGTTGAAGTGGTCGTCAGACTCGTACCAATTTCGTTAAAGCGATCTAATCTACTCATAATTACGGTTGGTTGATAACTGCTAAAATTTGATTGGTAAGGGTGCGAAACTCTTTTGCTGCTTTATGACCAGAACGATATTTTCCGATCGCTAGTCCATTGCCATTAGCGTTTTTAATTTCGTTAGACTGGTTAATTGTCGGATACAGCCGCAAATTCATTTTTTGAGTGATTTCCTGGAGAAACTCCAAACACTTACGATGTGTACCCGATTTGGCATCATAGGCATTAGGGATAATTCCCAGAATTTGCGGTGGTGGGTTGAGATTGAGATCTTCGTTTAATACTTGTAACCATTGGATCAGACCATTTAACCCAGACAAAGCTTTATCTTCCAAAATCAGTGGGATTAGCACATAATTAGCGGCGACGATCGCATTTTCACAAATTTTACCTAATGTAGCAGGACAATCAATTAAGATCGTACCATGAGGTAATGGGGATTTATGAAGTCGATCTGCTAATACATACTCACTGCGCCTACGGTTGACCAACTCATTTTGGATTTCAGCCATGCCAATATGCCCGCGACAAACATCTATGTGTTCGTTAGGGATGGGAGATAGTGACCATAAGCCATCGTACTTCTCACTTAATACCCTAATAATGGTGTTATCCATCTGTTCGGCTAGGGGAAATCCGCAAAATAGGTCGAGATTATGCTGAGGATCGAGATCTATTAAAGCAACCTTCGAGCCAAGCTTACTCATTTCATAACCCACATTACGCACGATCGTACTTTTTCCCGCACCACCTGAGTTGGAAAGCACAGCAATAATTGTTTGCTTATTCTTGCTTGTCATTGATAATTGCTTTACCTAAATAAAAGGAATGATGGACTCCACTTTTTCGTAGCCTTAGATAGCGATATGGGCCATAGCCGTTAATAAACTTGGATTCGATATAACCATAACTGCCATTAGCACCAATGCCAACTCGATCGAGATACTCGGTCTGTTTATTCATTTCAGCCAATTCTGGTTGACAACTGGCTAGTTGTCGCTCTTGTAAAATCACCTGAATTGCTTTAACAACTAATTCTAGTGCCTCTGCGTCCAATCGATCTAAACTGGCAACAATTTCCTCAATTGGGATGTTTGAGAACTTTTTCGATTTAGCCATGTCGATCGATTAACGACTGATTGCAATTTAATTATACCGTCTATTGTCTAGTTTTCTAGGCATTCAGCTTAGAATCTATTAATTTTATTAGGGTGCAACTAAGTTTATTTATAGAGAGCTTATGCACCCTAATAAATTCACCAAGCAAATGTAGAATGATGAGCAATCGATGGTCGTATTCTAAATTAGGGTGCAAGAATACCTAATTTAGCTAAGTTAATGCACCCTAATAGATCGATCTGGTAAATAATCGAAACACAATGAACGAGCCAATTACTGCGCTTCGAGGAAGAAGTACGATGGGCAGAGAACGCTAAATTAGCGCACCCTAATTAATTACAGAACGATCAGTAATTGACTAAAATGTTATGGATAGCTGTATTTAGCAATTCTCGTGAATCCTAATCCACAAGTAGAACACCTCAAACAATATCAAATCGAACCAGCACCATTGAATCTGGCAGATCGGTCTTTGTCAGTTAAGGTCGAATGGGATGTGTACAATCATATTAAGAGTAAGTCCAACCCATCTGCCTGGATGAGAGATGCTTTAGCAGCAGCCTATCACAAAGAAATTATTCAGCAAAATTGCCAAGATTGAAAACGCTCCATGCCTATGCCTCAAAGCTGCAAGTAGATTGATTAGCTAGGACTGAATATTCTGGTAATAGACTTCTTCATAGGGCTGCACCACCACAAATCCATTACCCCGAAATAGCATCTGTACCGATTCACCAGAGCCTCTACCGATGAAGGTTTTCCACTGGATATCGGTTTTCAGTTCTGGTTCTAGGTTGCCCGACCACATTACAGTGGCATTGGGATCGGTGGTGACGGGAGAGTTGGGGGTAACTGGCAAAGTCAATGGATCGTAGTGACTGGTAATAGCGACCATTCCGGTGCCTTCAAGCCGAATATTGAATAAACCACCCGCTAACATTGAAGAGATTCGACGCATCATTTTGATCTCTGGCTTGAGGCTCATTTCAAACGCCAGTAGGTCATTGCCATTTACGCAAATTGCTTCGTTTTTGAGTTGCAGAATGGTAATCTTTTTGCCGGAGTCGGCACAGAATACCGATCCATGTCCCATTGCTTTCGTCAACTGGGTGCCTTCACCAGAGATGGCTTTTTTGAGCAGGTTGCCCAGACCCTGATCGAGTAGTCCTTCGCGAACAAATTTGACTTGGCCAGTGTAGGCAACCATTGCTCCCATTTTGATCCAGACTTCGCCGTTAAGATTAATATCGAGCATTCGATCGGATTCTAATTCAAATAATCCTTGCTGAAGATCTCGGTCGAGTGTTTTGTTCACAAAGGCTGCTAAGGAGTAGCGGTTTTCAGTCATAAATCCTCTTGCGCTTGCACTAGCAAATTTTGGATAGCCTTGATTGTACACTAATCAGTAGTATTTTTATATTGACCTTGACTGACTTAATCGAACAGCTTGAATTAGATGTCGAACTTTTCTCGATCGGGAATTATTCAATTTTCATGTTGCTCAAGTATTGTTTTTTACAATTGAATGCTCAGCCATATCTGAAAGATTAAGAAGTAGTTGCTATTACTAAGCCATCAACCCCACTGTGAATAATTTTTGAGAATTTTATAGATTTATTCGGAGTTTGTTTCTAATGCAAGTTACTTTATCTGGTCACACTGGTCGCACTACTTCTACATCTGATGTTCCTCGTAAAGATGGTAGTGGCTACTTTCAAATTTCTGATACATCTTTAGCCGTCAAAGTTTCTGAAGATACAACTGATTGGTATCAATTGAAATTTATTGGCGATTCACTTGTCAAAGCAGCTAATTACCTAACTAAAGGTTGTCCAGTAAGCATTGTTGGTGATATGGCATTCGAGCATTGGAATGATGAAGATGGCAATCTTCGTGCTAAACCTGTCGTTACTGTGTCTGAAATTCAATTACCACCCAAATCTAAAGCTGCTTAGTCAGATTCCATGCTTGTTGATATTTGGTGAAATTAATCTCTATTTATTTAGAGGTTAGTTTTACTTCGCTTTGTATTCCAAATCACTCACTTCATTAGGACAAAATCCATGCGTACTGCTACTTCCAACCTCGTAATTTTAACTGTTCAAATCAGCGATACAACCATCACTGGTACTGCTATTGATGGCGATATTCTAGTTAACTTTGCAGTTGCTAAAACTGATGTTAATCAAAGATTATTCGTGCCAGAGTCTAACTTAGTTGTCACTGGTAAATTCCGGTTGGCTACTACCATTGCCACGATCGGCATGTGGATTACTTCCGTCATAGCGGTTGTTTCCATCCCCGCACCTACTGAGATTGAGCTTGTTGAAGAAACTATTGTCACTCTTACACCTGCCCAGAAACGTGCCGCTACTATTGCTGTGAATAAAGCCAAAGCCACGTCTGAGACTGCACTCGTTTCATAATTACTAGTAAGCAATTTATCTGTGTACTTTGCTTCGGAACTAGGAGAGTTAGTAGTAATTTATTTGCTGCTAACTTTCACTATTTTTGCCAATAAAAAAGGTCGAGTAACGACCAAAACAATGATTAATGAAACTCTATGTTAGCGCAATAACCTTCGACAGTTCAAGGTTTCACCTTCTCAGAAATACTTCCAGGCTTAGTTATTTGTGAAGCACCAGCCGACGATCCTCATGCTTGGGGAAATGCTCACACAGATCAGCCCGCATTCCTATTCTATTTGGGCTATAACATTCCACAGGAAAGAGATGAGTGGATTGCTCGACTTCGGGGGATATGGAAGATCGACACAGAAATTATGTATCGTGCTGCAAAGCGAGTTTCTAACTATTGGTATGAGATCAAGATTCGTGGAATGCAGCGATATTCAGATCCCACTGTATTCGATCTGGACTATTTAAGTGAGTCAGAACAGTATGGGTTAGACTTTTTAGTTCACATGCGACAGATGGAGCTAGAAGCGGCTGCTTATGAGGAGATGACGACATCTGGAATCCTTAAATCAGCTTAGAATATAAATACCTCTGCTCTGGAACTAGCAGAGGTATCTTGAAATATAAAAATCTTTTGGTAAATAGCCTAGTTTGGATTGAATCTTATTCATTATTAATTAACAAGATTTTAGGAGAAATATTATGATTAGTGGATTATTTATGGGTTGGACAGATCCCATTAGTAAAGCGTGGTATCCAATCCAAAAGATGTCAAAAAATGCTGATGGCTATCGTACTTGTTATGTTAATGGAGTATTTGATGCGATCGATGCTAGTCCTAATATGCGATTGCTATTTGAGAAAAAGTTAATTAAACCTTTGGAGGTTAAAATCACCAAGGAAATCCCTTCTGTCTTTGCTCAACGGATGCCGATAGCACGTCCTGAAGATTCCGTCAAAGAGTTGCAGTTCCT
>NZ_JANOJV010000105.1:0-4340 GCF_031418915.1 Chamaesiphon sp. VAR_48_metabat_135_sub
GGTTAGTTCTAGTTATCGCAATTGCATTAATGGGTGCGATCGGTTTTGGACTATTACCGATCGTGTTTCGACAGTTGGAGGAATTTGTCAACCGTCTACCAGCTTGGCTGACAGCAGCACAGGAACAAGTTGCCAACATCAGTACACTGCCGATCTTCCAAAACATTCCGATCGATCTTACTAATGTAACCGCAGGATTAACCGATCGAGTCACTCAGACTCTACAACTAGCATCACGGAAAGCAATCTTCTTGGCTTTAGATACGATTAATAGTGCCTTAAATTTGCTCCTAATTCTCGTGCTAACCATCTTATTAGTGTTTAGTGGTGAATCATTGTGGAACGGATTGTGGAGTTGGCTACCTGCACCTTGGAATGAGCGAATTCAAGACTCGCTGAAGCAAAGTTTTCAGAGTTATTTTGCAGGTCAAGCGATCGTCTCTACCATCCAAGGTGTTTCGCTGATGACGGTGTTTTTACTGCTGCAAATTCCGTTTGGGTTACTATTTGGGTTGACGATCGGATTTGCCAGTTTGATTCCCTTTGGTGGCACCCTTACTGTGATTGTAATTAGCTCACTGCTTGCGCTCCAAAATATTTGGCTGGGGCTAAAAGTTTTGCTAGTAGCGATCGTTGTCGGTCAGATTATTGACAATGCGATCGCACCTCGATTGATGAGCGGCATGACAGGACTCAATCCCGCTGTTGTGTTTATCTCCGTACTGACAGGATCTCAATTAGGGGGACTGCTCGGACTACTTTTAGCTGTGCCAATTGCTGGATTTATTAAACGGATTGTCGATCGATTTAGAAGTACTGTGGAATAAAATAGTCAGCGGTTGAAACTGTTGCTAGTGTTGCGAAGTCTGCCTACGCGGACTAAGGAATAAGGATTAAATAACTTGGGAATTTTCCTTCAGCCTAGCAATCTCCCAGGTAGGGGCAATTCATGAATTGCCCCTACCTGGGAGATTGCGGAAAAGTTACAAGTTATTTAATCTACGATCCTAAGAGATTTTTAACCCGCCTACGCGGGTTTTGCACCACTAGCGACGCTTACCCTTCGGGAACGCTTCGCGAACAATTGTGAGGAATATAGGTTTTATGATTTGTGTTTCATCCACGAAAAATGCAGTTAAATCGAAATAATTTTCTCAGCTTCCTCATCCAGTCAGCACCGGCGACAAACTGGACTAGCAGTAGGCAATGCCCAAGCTTCATTCTTGATGCAGGGCTAGCATTACGGGTTGAATTTTTAGAAGTTAAGCTGTCAACCCGCCTAAGCGAATCCCTGCTCCTAGAATCACAAACAAAACAGCTAAAATTGTTATCCCCACAATATGGTAAGCCAGTGAGTTTAAGGTTTCTTTCGTTAAGTTAGGAATAATAAACAATCGCGCGTGAATTGCCAGCCCCAATGTGAGCAGTAGCAGACCTAATTTGATGCCAATATAAGTAGATAAATAAGAATCAAACTGCAAAAAACGCTCGAAACCTGGGAAGTAAATCCAGGTCATCCACAAACCTGTAATTAGCTGCAACACCAAGGCGATTAGCCCAAATGTCTCGAAATGTTCTTCAAATTGGTGAATCAAATCGGGATTGCGGCTTTTTAATGCTTTTGGTAGCACGGTGACGGCGAGAACTAAATGTCCACCCGCCCAAACGGTTGCACCGAGGATATGTAAAATGACCAGGATTTTGAACAACATCAGCGTTAGGCTCTGTAAACTTAAAGGATAATTCGCCTACTGATTCAAGACATCTCGCTTGTGTTGAGGTGCAGCAGCAATCGCCGCGACTTCTGCGAGTAGATCCTCAGCAACCCCCATATCTTTGAGGGTAATCATCAAATTCTCTGCTACTGCATCAAAATGCTCACTGTTTAAACCCTGCTTTTCCACTAGCTCTTTGTGAGATTCGCGCATATAGCGACCATTATACTTATCGGTTCCACCAAAAGCATAGGTGAAAAAGGCTTTCTGATGTTCTCTTTGCTTGACCATATCCACACTTGCAAAAAAGTGATTAATCCGATCGTCTTGTAATACTCGATCGTAAAAGCGATCGACCGCTAAGTCAACGGCTGCTTCACCACCGAGTTTTTCAAATAAAGTCATTAAAATTTTCCTAAGAGGATGGATAACTCGACAATATCCAGCATAGAAGATCGACACAGTAGGATGCTTTGACTTTAGTCAAGTCAGTTATTAAAAGATAATTAAGCATAGGGATTAGAATACAGAAAGTGTTTATGACCGATCGCCGATCGTGTAGTAAAGTAAATGACAGACGGTTCGGATTTAACAGACTGGTTGCAGACAATACGGATCTTTCGAGGCTTATCTCGATCGCAACTTCGATCGATAGCTCAAATAGCCCAATTAAAACAGTTCAAAAAAGGAGAACCAATCTTCCAGCAAGGTAGTGAAGCTACAGGGTTTTTTGTCGTAAAAACGGGACGGGTCAAAATATTTAAAGTGTCTGCCAATGGCAAAGAGCAAATTATCCACTTTGTGAATGCGCGAGAGAATTTTGCAGAAGTTCCGGCGTTAGATGGCAAATGTTTTCCAGCATCAGCGACGGCAATAGAGCCAACAGAGTCGATCTTTTTCCCTCGCATGGCATTCTTAGGTTTACTCCATCAGGCTCCTGACATTGCAATTAATCTACTGATTAGTCTTTCTCAGCACTTGCGAAATCAGAGCAGATTGATTGAAGAACTGTCATTTAAAAATGTGCCGCAACGGTTAGCATCATACTTGTTGAATCTGAGCGATCGCACTACCAACACTACCGTAGACTTAGACTTGAGCAAAAGTCAACTAGCTGCGGCATTAGGCACTATTCCCGCAACTCTTTCTAGAGCATTTTATCGACTCAGCAGTGAAGGGATGATTAGCATTAATGGTTCGCAAATTGAGTTATTGGATCGCGATCGTCTCCACAAACTGAGCCAATCAATCGAGCAGGAATAGTTCTAATTTTTGATGGTCATCACCAAAAATCGAGAGAAAATGATGCTCGATCGACAATTTGGCATCATTCGACACTCTGAGGCTACCAAATTTTTTGAAGAATTGCGTAAACAACGGATGGGTTCGCAACAGTAGTGATAGGATACGTGACTACTTCCACTCGATCGAATCGTGCGTTACCAACATTTGCTTGTCACTTTCGGTGTATTGTTTACTTTACTGTCATCAAAACCAGCCATCGCCCACTCAGTAATGGAAAAGGTTGTTAACACAGGTGTTTTAACGGTAGGCACAAGTAAAGATGCCTTTCCCTTTGCCTACAAAGACAAAAATGGACGACTGACTGGATACTCGATCGATATGTCAATCCTAATCCAGAAACAGGTCGAAAAAGAGCTAAAACGCTCCATCAAGCTGGATTTGATTCCCCTCGATCCCAATGAGCGGATGCCTAAGTTGAGAAGTGGTGCTGTGGATATTGTCTGTGATGCGGCTAGTTTTACCTGGGAGCGCGAACGAGATGTGGATTTTACCGTTAGTTATGGCACAACTGGCACCCAACTACTGACTCGACAGGTAAAGCAGGGCAAGCGATCTTGGGATGCAGCGGCTTTATCAGGTCGCCGCATTGGTGCTTTATCTGGGACAACCAACGAACAATCGATTCGCCGGATTCAACCCAAAGCCCAAATTGTGTTAATTAAAGATCGTGCTGCTGGCTATCAGTCTTTACGGGAAAATAAAATCGATGCCTTTGCAGACGATGGAATTTTACTAGAAGCATGGTTGCAACGAACCGCCAATACGCAGAAATTCGAGATTGTGAGTAATCTATTTTCTAAGGAAGGTATTGCTTGCATGGTGCCAGAAAACAACTCAACTTTTTTAGATGTTGCTAATTATGCCTTAATTCGGTTTATGCAGGGCTTTCTGAAAGGTAAGCAGCCTTATGTGCAAACATTCGATCGCTGGTTTGGCTCCCAGAGCGTCATGCCGCTGTCGAACGATCTGCGAGAGTTAATTATTGACAACATGAGACTGGTGATTGATGCTAAACAGGAGGTACCAGAAAATGAATTATAACCACATCCATTTTTCACTAAACTAGATTTATGGCGATCGAGGTTGATTATAATTATGTCTGAATCGAATTTCAAATCAGAGATCGTCACGGCTGAAGCACTCGTGCAAGCCTACAAAGCAGGTCAACGCAATTTTACGGGCGCGAACTTAATGACTGTTAATTTGAGTCATGCAGACTTGAAGGGAGCGAATCTCAGCTATGCGGATCTGAATGCTGCCGATTTGAGTCACGCAAACTTGCGTGGTGTCGATCTGAGCTATGCTTACTTATCCACCGCC